>JAJZOA010000003.1 GCA_021852225.1 Planctomycetota bacterium | reverse complement strand
CCGGTCCTTTACATCTGGAGACGCCGATCACCACACCCTGAATTTTTAAATCTCCCTGAACATAAATGGGTTCAAGCGAACTGTTTGCCGGTTCCAAGCGAACCCGGTCTTTTTCCTTGAAAAAACGCTTCAGTGTGGCAGTGCCGTCGGGCAGAAGCGCCACCACAATTTCGCCGGCCCGGGCAACGGAGCGCTGTTCAATAATAACCATATCGCCATCGGCAATATGAGCTTCTATCATGGAATCGCCGCGAACGCGCAGGGCATACGTTCCGCGTTGGGTTGCAAACAGTTCTTCCAGATTAACACGATCGGGAAATTCAACGGCTTCAATCGGCCGCCCGGCCGCGATGGAACCAACCAGGGGCAGGGAACTTGAACGGGTGGTTTCGTCAGGCAGCTTCACCCCGGGTGACAGAGTCAAAGAGCGTGCCCGGTGTGCCGACCGCTGCACCAGCTTTTTTGCGGACAGGGCCTGAACGTGTTCGAATACTGTTACCTTGGACACGCCCAGTTCGTCGGCCAGTTCCTGCATTGTCGGCGAAAAGCCCAGTCTGAGGCGATAATTGCGAATGGCGGTCATTACCGCCAACTGTTTGGGAGTGGGTGTCATGCGGCGTCTCCAGATGTAAAGGACCGGGAAATGGAATGCTCGGAGGAATCAGATCCGCCAAGACGGCAATCGGGTTTCTATTCAGTGTTGCAATCGGGGCGGGTGCCGGGGCGGCAATCCGCGCGGCTATCGGGGCGGCGGCAATGTCGATTTTCAGCGGTTCCAGCGGGCCAACTTCCGGCGCGGCAACTGCAGGGCATTCTGAAATAATTGCTGCAGCCGTGCTGATTTCCGGATTTGCGATTGGCCTTTCGACCGGAGTGGCCAATTCTGGTTGCGCCTCGGATTTCAGATGATTCGCCAGGGCGGCGACGGCCGCGGCTGGTTCGGTGGTGGCGCCAAGTCCTGTCGGGACAACAGAATCTGCCGTTGTCTGTACAGAAACAGATCGATAAGCCGCCGCAGGAAGACCCGCTTCCGCCCGGCGATGGTCGCGGGTCCACGGCGACCAGGAATCGTGCTGGCCGCAGGCGGCGCATGGTTCCAGATGGTCCGGGTGCGATTCTGAACGCACTTGCCGGCCAGGATGAATGCCCAGCAGCCAGTCGCGCAATTCTGCCATAAGCAGGGCAAAGCGGCCCATCACCTGCCGCGGCTGCGCGGGTTGATCATCAAATATTGTGGGGCGGTAGTTTTGTGGATACCAGTCCACAATGTAATCGCCGCCGGGACCGAAACTGCACAGCGGCAATTGGGCTTTCTTAAGCGGATAGCTCCAGGGCGAACCCGGTTTTACCAGGCGAGCAGTATTGATTTTCGACACGGTTAGGCCCGCCGGAACCCGACCAGTACGAAAACGGCCGACCGGCCGGGAATCTGCCGGTGCCAGCGAAGCTGACTCCCGGGTGTCCGGCCGCAGCGGTGCGGGCGAGCGGTGGTCGCCATTGTTTTTCTGGCCGGCGCGCAAAGTCGCGGAAGGTTCGGGTCTGACCTGACTGATGTAATGGGAACGTGAATTTTCAAGGTTTAAGCGGGAAGCGGTAACCATAATCAGGGACTCCTTTCCAGATTCTTTTTCAAATCCAATGCGGGCCTGCGGCCCACGGCGGATCCAAAAACTTTGGCATCCGGCAGCCACGTTCCATGTGGCCAACTCAAAAATGCCGGTTACGCCGGGTGTGCCGGTTATATACATATTCGGACCGCCAGGAAGGAATTCATGAGCCTTTCTGTACGGCGTCTGTTTGGTAGTATAACAAACAATTCCCTAACATCAAGCGTACAAGGGGGTTATGAAATATATCCTTTTTTTATTCTCGGCCAGTTTTTAATATTGTCTTTTTGCGATTGGCCAAGGCAATAAACCATGTTATCCAATGATGCCGCGGGAATTTTGTCCGCCGGAAAGACAATCCAACTATGTCGGATCCATCAGCTTTGGCGGCAAATTCCAGCGGACTGGCCAGATGTTGATTTTCCGCTAAAATTCTTCCCATGCCGAATGTTCCCATTCATCTTCCGCCGTTTGAAGATACGCGTTACGACGTGCATGTGGGCCATGGAATTTTCGGGCAACTTGGCCGCATGGTTCATACACTTTCACCCGCGCCATCGTGCGGCATAATGTCGGATTCCAATGTTGCGCCACTTTATTTAAGAGCGGCCACGGATTCGCTGGAACATGCGGGCTATGCGGTTACGGAATTTGTTTTCCCTGCGGGCGAACCAAGCAAAAACCTTTCCACCATAGCCAGCGCGCTGGACACCTTTCTACACGCGCGTCTGGAACGGGCCAGTCCTGTGATTGCCTTGGGGGGTGGAGTCGTGGGCGATATGGCGGGGTTCGTAGCCGCGACCATGCTGCGCGGCCTCCCGTTCATTCAGGTTCCCACCACGCTTCTGGCGGCGGTGGATGCCAGCGTCGGCGGCAAGGTCGGCGTAGACCATCCGGCCGGCAAAAACCTGATCGGCGCGTTTCATCATCCGCGCATGGTCATGGCGGATACCGCCCTGCTGGCCAGCCTGCCGGACCTGGAACTGCAGTGCGGCCTGGCCGAATGTATCAAACATGCCGTTATACGTGATGCGGAACTTTTTACCTGGCTGACGAAAAATCTTGACCTGATTCTGCGCCGCAATGCTGAGGCGCTGACCAAACTTGTCGAGTGGAATGTGCGCATCAAGGCGGCTGTGGTGATGGATGATCCTTTTGAACATGGCGTGCGGGCCATTTTGAACTTCGGCCACACCTTCGGCCATGCGATGGAAACCACCGCCGGCTATCAGGGCCTGCCACACGGACAGGCCGTGGCACTGGGAATGGTGGCCGCGGGCCGCATGGCGGCGAACCGTGGAATTTTCAGCCCGCGGGAAGCGATGGAGCTTGAATCACTTATCGCCCGGGCCGGACTGCCGGTGCGCAGAAGCGCCGCCCAACAGGCCGCGGCGCCCATTCCTGTCATAATGGACGCGATGCGCAGCGATAAAAAAGTGAGGCAGGGAGCCATGCGATTTATTCTGCCGACCCGGATCGGCCACGCGGACATATTTACAGATCTTGATATACAATATGTTCGGCCCGCGCTTGAATACATCGGCGGTGGCCCGGCCGGAATCACCCCATGAACCAGATAAACCAGCCAACCGCAGCGCTTCTTGCCTGGATCGCCCTGTCCCGCTGCGAAGGAATCGGTCCAATTCTGGCCCGGCGACTGGTCGGCATTCTGGGCAATGTGGAAAAGGTCATCCACGCCACGCCGCCGGAGCTTGCCGCCGTGGATGGAATAGGTCCGGGACGGGCGGCATCCTTACCGGAAAAGCTGCGGACCATTGACTCCCGTGCGATACTTGAAGAGGCCCGCCAGCGCGATATTCGCATTATCTGCCCGGACGATGCTGAATGGCCGCCCGGTCTGACGACCATTCCCGATCCACCGGTGGTGCTGTATCTGCGGGGTCGGCTGCTGCGGCGGGACGCCCTGGCGGTAGGAATTGTGGGTGCGCGCCGTTGTACGCTTTACGGCCGCGAGCAAAGCGATAAATTTGCCGCCGCACTGGCGGAACTTGGCGTCACGATAATCAGCGGGGGTGCCCGCGGCATTGATACCGCCAGCCATACTGGCGCCTTGCGCGCCGGCGGGCGCACCATCGTGATACAAGGCTGCGGGCTGGAGCACTGTTATCCACCGGAGAATGTGGACCTTTATGACCGAATCGTGCGTGAGGACCGCGGCTGTATCCTGAGTGAACTTGCACCGGGTCAGCCGCCACTGCCGGAAAATTTTCCGCCGCGAAATCGCATTATTACAGGCATGTCGCTGGGTATACTTGTGGTGGAGGCCAATTTGCGCAGCGGTTCCCTGATTACCGCCCGTCTGGCGGCCGATGATTATGGCCGTGAGGTATTCGCCCTTCCCGGCCGCGTGGATTCCGCGGCAAGCAGCGGCACACATCATTTAATCAAGACCGGCTCGGCCCGGCTGGTGGAAAATGTCCAGGACATTCTTGAGGCACTCGGTCAGGCTGAACTTCTTGGTGGCGCGCCCACTGCGCCCGCGGCGGCTGCCGAACCGCAATGCCGTCCTGCCGGTGGACTGTTCGCCGAAACGCCGCCCGTGGCCCCCGGTCGCCCGGCAAAGCGACAGCGGGCAGATACACGGGTACCGGCATCGCACACAGTGACGGAGACGGAGTTAAGTCCGCCGCAGCGTACCATCATGGGATTGCTTGTGGACGGGGCCATGGCGACCGACGACCTGTGCGAAAGCAGCCTTCTGCCTGCGGGCGTGGTCATGGCGGAGATGACATTTCTGCAGATTCGCGGACTGGTGCGCCGCAACGCGGATGGATCGTTTCAGCTTGCCACCCCGCGGCATGTGTAATCGTAAGGATTGAAAGGACAACGCCCCATGGCCCGTGTGAAAGCCAACCGTATAGCTGTATATGTATATAGGATTGTAAACTCAGGCCCCCAGTTTCTGCAGCTTCACCGGTCCGCTTCGTCCGGCGATTATGCCGGTTCGTGGCAGACGGTTTATGGCGGCATCAAAAAGGGAGAGACCGCCATTGCGGCCGCACAGCGCGAACTGACCGAGGAAACCGGACTGGCGCCCCGGCTCATGCATCAGGTGGAATATCTGGAAGGATTTTACCACCAGACCAAAGACCGCGTGACGCTGCTGCCGGTATTTGCCGCCATGGCGGCGGCGAATGCAAAAGTCAAACTGAATTCCGAACACGACGCACACCGTTGGGTTCCGCTTCATCAGGTGGGCGAATTATTTGTGTGGCGCGTCCAGCGCCAGGCGATCGAGATCATCGTGCAGGATATTCTGGGAGGATCACCGGGAAGGGAACTGCTGCAAATTGTTCCAGCTCGCGGCAAATCAGACAATACAAAATAGCCGTAGGCGGCTACGTATCGGCGCGTCACATCGGCATCTGAAGATACGGATTGGAGCGGCGTTCCTCGCCAATCGTGGTTGGCGGTCCGTGGCCGGATCGCACCACGGTGTCATCGGGCAACGCCATCACCCGTTTAAGTGAACCCGCCATGGCAGTCCGGCTGGAATCAGGTAAATCTGTGCGGCCCACCGATCCGGCAAAAAGCAGGTCGCCGGCCATCAGCAGGTTTTCAGTTGCACAATATAACACCACATGTCCCGGTGAATGACCCGGTGTGAACATGACCGTGAATTCCAGTTTACCCACTGTAATCACCTGCCCGTCCTCCAGGTAGCCATCGGCATGGCTCGCGGGAATGGTATAAGGCAAAGGAAACAGTTTGCTGCCCGGGTGCAACAGTTTTGGTTCATCCAGGCGGTGAATCAGCACTTTGGCATCGGGAAACGCGTCGGTAATTACTTTGTGATCACTCGTGTGGTCCCAATGTCCGTGCGTAAGAAGCAGGTGGGTAAGTTTCCAGTTATTGTGGCTGGCAATATTCAGCAGTGGCGCCATGGTGTTCTGCGGAGCATCAACGGCCACGGCAATACCCGCCGCTTCATCGGAAATCAGATATCCGTTGGTGGCCGCCAGGCCGCCGGTGTTCATGTGTATCTTCATCGGTTATTCCACCTTGACGGGCGCATCTGGTGAATTCCGGCCACTATCAAACACAGCCAGCGTCGCCGGATCTGTCCGCGTGGCCGGATCCTTCACATGCAGCAGCATGGGGGAAGCAATTGCCAGGGTGCTGTAGGCACCAGTGAACACGCCGATGAGCATGGCAAAGGCAAAGCCGTGCACACCAGGACCGCCCCATACATACAGAATGAATACGACGACAAATACCGTGAAGGTGGTCCAGATTGTCCGGCCAAAGCACTGGTTAATGGAATCATTCACCAGTTTGCGCGTCAGCGGCTGCCTGGCCCGCCCGCGGTTTTCACGTACGCGGTCAAAGATCACAATTGTGTCATTCACGCTGTACCCGATGATGGTCAGGTAGGCGGCAATCATAGTCATATTAATTTTAAAATTGTCCACCAGCAGCAGTTTGCCCACACCCAGATGATGGATATAAACCGCCAGAACCGTGGCCGCAACGGCCACAATCGCATCATGACATAATGAGAAAATAACGCCGAAACCGTAACGAATTCCGCCGAATCGTATCCAGACATAAGCCACAATCAGCAACAGGGAAATAAGGACGGATGTGATTGCATTCAGGCGGGCCTCGCTGGCCACCTGCGGAGCGAAACTGTTGACCCCGGCCAGCCCACCGCTGGTGCGCAACGCGGTGCGGACAATGCGCCACTGCGCCCCGGCCACGCGCATCTTCCACCGCGCCACAAGCCGCAGATTGTTGGGGTCATACAGCAGATTCTGGTCCACGGCGGCAACGACCGCTTCAGAAACCAGCGGGTGCTTGCCGGCGGAAAAGCCCGCGGCATAGTGAATGGGAATCACTTTGAAGGGCCGGTATTGCAACGCGGCAAAATCCGGCTCCTGACTCATTGCGCGAATGCGGCTGGCCAGTTCATGTGCGCTTACCGCCGGCGTGATGTTGCGCAGCACCAGAGCGACACCGCCGCGGAAGTCGCTGACATCCACATTGGGCATTCCGGGCAGAACCTGCCGCAGGCTGGAATGCGTAATGGGCGCAACGGTTCCATTGTCCAGCAAACGCTGGATTTGTTTGGAGGAAGTTGCCGCGTCGGCAAAATGAAGCCGCCGCGTCACTTTTATGACATCGGAAAAAGAAGCTTCCAGTGCGGTGGACAAAAATTGCACCGGCGGAACGGCATTTGTCGCGGCTGCTTTGCCGTCCGATGGATTGACAATACTGGTGATAATCGTGAAGGAATTATGTTTCGTACCCATGGCATACACCGTGGCATGGCGCAAAGCCTTAAGCTGCGGATCTTTGGCGGCAAGTGCGGCGATGCGCGATCGGACTGTGGCCACCGGCATTGTTTTACCTGGCGCAAGCTGCAGGGTAATCTGGGTGCCGCCATTAAATTCCGTATCATATTTTTTATTGCCACGCGCGATAAACGCCGCAATTCCCAGAATCATGACCAGGCCGGAAACGGTCCAGAAGTAATAGCGTTTGCCGATCCAGTCAAAATTGGTGAGCGTAAAGACGCGCATAAACGGCCAGCGGCCGCGGAGCCAGGTACCGGTAAGCAGGTCGCGGAAATACTCCTGAATAGAAAGATCATCAATCTTCTTCATGACGCCCCAACGGATTGCCGCAATCATGAGGGTGCGCGTTACAAACAGGGCCGTGAACATGTGCACCGCCAGACCAATCAGCAGTGTCACGCCGAAACCTTTGACATCTTCGGAGCCGACAAAAATAAGCACAATGCTGGTCAGCGATGTGGTCAGATTGGCATCGAAAATGGTCCAGAAAACGCGGTCATAGCCCTGCTTGACCGCCAGCCACAGCGAAGCCCCTTTATGCAGTTCTTCGCGGATACGTTCATTGATCAGGATGTTGGCATCCACGGCCATGCCCAGCGTCAGCACCACGCCGGCGATGCCCGGCAGTGTGAAGGTGGCATGAATGCCGCTCATGATACCCAGCAGCAGAATCAGGTTCATGATCAGAGCCATGTCCGCAAATGCACCCGTGATGGTGTAATAACAGAACATGAAAATCAGAACCACAATGACTGCGATAATGGCACTGCGCAACCCGGCCCGCAAATTGTCGGCCCCCCAGTGTGGCACCAATGGTTTGAACGGAAATTGGCTGCGATTGAAGCGTGGCGGGCAACGACCCGGCATTAAGAATGCGAACCAGATTGTGGGCGTCCTTCTGAATTGAAGCCGCCGAACGCCGGTCACTTGGTGAACCAAGTGTAATCTGCCCCGATCGGCCGATGGTTCCCTTGATAACCGGTGCGGTAATGGCCTTACCATCCAGCAGAATGGCCATATCGCGGCCCTTGTTGGCGCTGGTAAGAGCCCGCATATAGGCCCCGCCGACCGGGTCGAGATTAAACGCCACCAGAAGTCCGCCATTACGCGGATCGGTTTCCAGCGAAGCGTGCTGGACTTTCCAGTGCTGATGGCCTTGACCATGAACCAGTGCCTGGGCGGAATTGTCATGCAGTAAAATATAGTGGCGGCCCTCCCAGGATCCGGTCACATAGCCGCCGTCGAGAAGTTCCTTACCGTTTTGCGGATCCACCAGAAACCAACGCGTCTGTGGCGGCGTAAAACCGCCATGCGGTCCACGCGAGGTGAGTTGATTCAGCGCTTCGGGCACTGCGGGATTGCTCGGATTGACGGCAATGCGGAAATCCAGCACGCCGGCACCGCGCAACATGCGCTCGAGTTCGGCAGGGTTGTTTAATCCACCACTATGGTTTTGAAGATTGGTGTAGGCCTGCTCAAGTGCCAGAATCTGACCTTTGCGGGCCGGGTGATCAGCAATAAATTGTGCCAGGGCCTTTTTGGCTTTTGGGTGATTCCCCGTCGCATTCACCGAAAGCAGATTCGCCAGATGGCGGATGTTGATATTCCATTTCAAAACGGTGGCCAGTGTCGTTTCATACATGGACCGCGCTTCGACCGATTGTGCGACCAGTGCCGTGGGAACCGCTGTGGCTGGATATTTTGCGACTTTCGCATTGACGGCATTCAGCGTGTCAAATTCCGCGGCAAGCTGACGAAGCACGGCAAAACGGGCCGCGTTGCCAGCGGCAATCGACCGCAATTCCGCGACGCGCTGGGCACCGCTGGCCGAAAGTGCGGCATGAACCTGCGAAGGTTGAATATTATTGGCCATTAATTTATCGACAATAGCCTGATACTTTGCCTGAGCAGCGCGGGATGCCGCATTGGCCAGCGGCATCTGTATTTCAATTCGTTCGCCGCTAAGAACCCGCCAGACCAGGTTATCCACATTGCTGGGGTCAACGCGGCGGCGCAACACGGAAATAACCTGCCGCGCGAGCTGGTTGGGATCGCCCTGATACTGCTGCGGAATATTCAACTGATAAATCAGGTCGGTGCCGCCCGAAAGATCAATACCCCCTTTTAGTCCGTAGCAGGAAATGGAAAATATTGCCAACCCGATGGCGGCAAAAATGATAATGAACCGTGTGACGAGATTTGATTTCATACTGCCAGGATTCCAATTCAGGTCAGATCAATTAAGATCACAAAAGATATTCGCTTCCATTACGCCCCGCCAACCGGTTCGTTCGGCCACTTCGTTCCGCCGGTGGGGCCAGCTTGGCTATTCCGGTCTGATCCAATCAATCGCCGCCGCCTGGCGAACCGGTTTGCCTGACATCGTCGCCAGCCGGAATGCACAGGCCGATTGCATAGTCCGCCCGATAAAGGGTTCCGCCAAGGCGGTTTTGCTTTCCGCACGGCCAGCCACGGGCCGTGCCGGTGCGACGTTTATTTTTCGTCAGACGCATCGGCCTTTTCTATCACGCTTAAAATACTTGAACGCGTATAGTGGCTTTTCACATTGGCGGATTCATCAATTTTTAGAATAACCTCGTTATCTTTTACCTCCACCACGGAAGCCAGAAGGCCGCTGGTTGTCACCACTCGATCACCGCGTTTTAATGCGGAAATCATGGCTTTGCGTTTCTTTTCCTCCCGCGCGGGGCGGCCCAGCAGCATGTAAAAAATTGCGACGCCCGCCACCACCAGAAACACATACGACCAGGCACTGGGCGCCTGCGGTGGCGGATTAGTATCCGCTTGGGTGGCTGCGGCGCCCGCTTGAGTTGTCGCGGTGGCTGTCGCGGTGGCGGCTGTCGGGGCCGTACCGCCGGCAACTGCCGCCGGTGCGGCTGTGGGTGAGGGTGCCACGGGGCCGGAGCCGGCGATCGGCGTATTCCCCGCAACCGGGCCGGTTGTGGCCACGGCTGACGCTGCCGCCGGGGTCCCGGCCGCAGTCGCCGCTGTGGTGAATGCGGCGGTGTGAACCGCGAGGCTTAATAATCCAACCGCCGCAAAACGGCCAGTTGTCAGGTAGAACGATTTTTGACGCATAACGCAACTCCGCTGGGGTTTTTCTGAAGGGGGAATATCGCCTGACACAAGCGAATGAACCAGAACCGACAGATTTTCCCGATACATTTACAAACAACCACAACCTGGATAAAGACCGCCACGACGCGGCTTTACCTTTAAAAAACCGGCTTACGCCGCAACTTAATGTCGCCAACCGGGCCTGCGGGAATTCCACCAGGTCGGCTTTTGCGCCCTGAACGGTCGCCAGCCCGGCCTGCGCGCCATCGGGCGGAATTGATCCATGAATAGCCCGCTTTTCATCGGATCACACAAACGCAGGGCACCTTGCCGAAATTTCACTCTCCATCGGCCGCGGTGTCCATTTCGTCGGCCTGTTCCGGCGGGCACAGGCCAGACAGGCGATTGTCCCTGATTGCCTGCCGGATGTAAAGCATCCAGCGCTGGAAAAAACGGAGGTTATGGATGGAAAGCAGTATCGGCCCCAGCATTTCCCCCACCGTGAACAAATGCCGCAGATACCCGCGGGAAAAGCCTTTGCAGCAGACGCAGTCACAGCCGGCTTCCAGGGCGACAGGATCCGCGGTATATCGGGCATTGCGCAACCGCATGGTACCCTGCATGGTGAAGGCCACGCCATTGCGGCCATTGCGAGTGGGCAAGACACAATCAAACATGTCCACACCACGTTTAACGGCTTCCAGAATATCCGCCGGATAACCCACACCCATCAGGTAGCGAGGTTTGTGCACCGGCAACAACGGTGCCGATGCGTCAATGACCTGCACCATACGTTGGTGGCCCTCTCCCACGGCCAGGCCACCAAGCGCGTAACCGTCAAAGTCCAGCCGCAACAGTTCTTCAGCACACCGGCGGCGCTCAGCCGCATCGGTTCCACCCTGGACTATTCCGAATAATGCCTGACGGTTCGCGGTATCGAGTCGGTCATGTTCCTGACGGCATATTTCCGCCCAGCGAATGGTTCGGTCCATTGCGGCGGCCAAACGGTCGGGCGGGCAGTCCGCCGGGGGGCAATCGTCAAATGCCATGGCGATATCCGCCCCGAGTTCATATTGCACCCGCATGGATTCCACAGGCCCCAGATGAATCATCTGACCATCAATGTGCGAGCGGAAATTGACGCCATCCGGTGTAAATTCCGTCAAGTCTGAAAGGGAAAACACCTGAAAACCGCCGGAATCGGTCAACATTGGTCCGTTCCAGCCGCTGAAGGCCTGTAATCCGCCCAGATCGCGCACGATGGAAGACCCCGGCCGCAGCAGCAGATGATAGGTATTGCCCAGAATAATCTCGCAGCCCGCAGCACGAAGCATGTCGGGCGTCAGCCCCTTGACCGACCCGCGCGTGCCCACCGCCATGAAAGCTGGGGTTTCAAACGAACCGTGCGGCGTATTGACTCGGCCAAGTCGGGCACTGCATGAGGTATCCTGATGCAGCAGTTGAAACCCAAAATTGGAAGCGAGTTGTGAATCGGCTGATTGCATGAGACCTGTCGGTTGAGTCTGCTGGAACATCACAAGTCGCTCGGCTGTCGCAAACCAAGCGTCTCTGATTCCGAATTTCGGCTGTCCCCCGCCAAGGCGGAAGTCAGTTCCAGAAATGCGGAAAAAATCGGTACCCCACACGCATTACCGTGCCATCGCGTTCAGGCGCTGATGGTTTTCAAACCGCCCATATATGATACCAGGGCGTCGGGCACAGTTATTGAGCCATCTTTGTTCTGGTAAAGTTCCAATATTGGAATAAGAATGCGGGGGCTGGCAATAACGGTGTTGTTGAGCGTGTGGCAGAAATAGACCTTGCCATCGGCGCCGCGATAGCGCAAATTGCATCGGCGGGCCTGAAAATCGTACAGACGGCTGGCTGAATGGGTTTCCCCATAGGCATTGCGCGAGGGCATCCAGGTTTCAATGTCCATCATGGAGGCGTTTTTCGGGCCAAGATCACCCGTGCAGCACTGCATGATGCGATAGGGCAGTTTCAACCGTTGAAGCACCTGTTCGCTGTTGGCCAGAATTTCATTGTGCCACCGGATGGATTCGGCTCGGTCGTTCCGGCAAATAATCACCTGTTCAACTTTGTCAAACTGATGAATGCGGTACAAACCAGTGGTGTCTTTGCCATAGGTGCCGGCTTCGCGGCGGAAACAGGTGCTTTGGGTCACCAGTTTCAGGGGGAGTTCATCGGCGGGCAGAATTTCATCCATCCGCCAGGCGGTCAGGCCAACTTCTCCGGTTCCGGTAAGAAAGCGTTCGTCCTCCCCAATCTCGTGAACTTCACCTACGCGGTAGGCCTGTTCGCGACCGCCGGGAAAAAAGCCGGTGCCCCGCATGGCCGCTTCCCTTACCATAATTGGCACGCTGACCGGCGTGAAGCCTTTTTCAAAGACCATTAAATCCATGGCCAGTCGCAACACCGCCTGATGCAGCAACGCTCCGTTTCCCACCAGAAAATAGCTGCGCGAACCGGCCAGTTTCACACCGCGCTCTACATCAAAAAGCCCCAGCCGATGGCCAAGGTCCACATGGCTTTGCGGCGTAAAATCAAACTCGCGCACGGTGCCCCAGCGGCGAAGTTCCACGTTATCTTCGGAAGATTTTCCGACTGGAACATCCGAGTCAGGTGGAAGCGGAATTTTCAAAACCTCTGCGGCAATAAGCGGCTCGAGCTGCTTTATCTGTTCATCCAGGCCGGCGGCTTTATGTTTAATATCCAGTGGGCGCTGGCGTAATTCGGCGGCGCTGGCTTCCAGCGCGGCTTTTTTTGCCGGGTCTTTTTCCGCCTTTATTTTTCCCATCAATGGGC
>JAJZOA010000109.1 GCA_021852225.1 Planctomycetota bacterium | reverse complement strand
GATTGTGTCGCTGGGGCTTATGCTGGCCGCGTCGTGGGGTTCCATGAGTTTCACTTCCAACACGCTTGGGGAAATCATTGTACTGCTGCAGGTTTCGCTGATTATTCTGATAGCTCCCACGCTGTCGGCGGGGCTTATCAGCTCGGAAATTCAAACCGGATCATGGCAGATTCTTCAGATGACGCCACTGACTCCCGTGACGATTGTCTCGGGCAAACTGCTTAGCGCCGCCCGCACACTGCTGCTGATTCTGCTGGCAACGCTGCCTGGCTACGCGGTGATGCTGATTATTAATCCGAATCAGAAGCGCCGCGTTGTTCTGGCGCTGGTCTGTTTAATTGTCATTGCGGTTGTTTCTGTGCTGGTCAGTGCTGCCGTCAGCAGCCTGTTTCGCCGGACGGCCACCGCCACCGCCGTGGCTTATGGCGTACTGGTGGCATTATGTGGCGGCGGGTTGCTGGCCTGGGCTGGCCGGGGTGATATTTTTTCCACGGCCGTGGTGCGCTTTTGCCTGCGGACAGACCCTTTGGCAGCCGCGCTGGGTGCCGTTCGGGCACCGGGCTTTACCCATTATGCGTTGTTGCCATGGAACTGGTGGTTCATGGGCGGGGTGGGTGCGACGGCCCTGCTGGTGCTGGTGTGGCGCACCGGCGAACTGACGCGCGCCAGATAACAGCGAGTGAAGCCCCGAGATTGGTTTTTTAGAAAGCAGAGAATAAATCGTCAGGAAGTATGAAAAAAAGGCGGCCCGCAAAACAGTACGGATAGCCCGATTTTAACTTTGTGACGTTTTGGCAGGAAGTGAACGGTTCGAATAAAACTGTGAACTTTTTTAATCATCGAATTTTTCAACAGGTTGCATGACATGATCGCCCAGACTTCTTCCCTGTTTCTGCGGATGCATTCTTTTAGTATGTTTATCGGAGAATTGCGCTGCGGCGCGGCGGTTGGGCGGACCACCCGCGTGAAGCTTGCCTGCATTTTGGCCCTGGCGGTCTCCGGCAGTTGGGCGGCAACGCGTGCCAACGGAGCGCCGGTGTCCGGTAAGGCGGGCAACGGCATTTCCAATATCATCTGGGAAATGCCGGCCCTTCCGCAGGCCGCCCGGAAGAAAAATTTTGATCAGGCCCTGGTCCCGATATGGCGACAGGCGCTGGCGCATCGGGATTCTGAAATGCAGCAGGTCGCCTGCCGCGGCATACGCCGCCTGGCCGCCGCCGGGATGCCGGGGCTTAAGGTTTTGGAACCAGATTTGGAAAGGCTTGCCGACAAGTCCGCATTTCCCGCGGTTCGCGCGGCGGCCATTCAAACCATTGTGGCACTCGCGGATAAGGCTGCGAATCCGTTCCTGTCCGGAATGGATCAGCGCACACATCAAACGCTGGTAATTCTGGCGGCTGACCCGCCTCTGGCACGTTGGAAAACGCGGGAAATGTTCGTGCTGTGGCTCCATCGCGCAGGCGACACAACACTGCCGCTGGCCGTTCGATTGTCAGCAGTCCGGTCGCTGGAGAACGCCGGGGATTCCACCAGCGCCCAATCCCTGGCAGTTTTGGCCAACGATTCACATAACCCGCTGGCACTGCGTTTGGCCGCGGCCGCAGCGCTGGGAACGCTTGGCCCGCGTCGCGCTGGAACCATGGCGGTTCGTCTGTTAAGCGGCCCGGCTGCGGATGAACAACGTCACCAACAATCTGCGCTGCAAAACGGTCTGCTGGCACTGACGCTCTGTCGAACGGCGGCAAATGCCGCCCAACAGGCGGTTCTGGTGCGTCTGGCTGGTGGAAAACGCAATGTTCTGGTGCAGGGCGCGATGGCCGCCCTGGTCGCGAACCATGCGGAATTAATTGTCCATCAGGCGCAGGCGGCGGTGGGAAATCCGATTCCGGATATTCGGCGGCTTGTTGCGCAAGTGCTGGTCAGGCATATTCTGTATGCGGACAGGGCCCGGCAACCCGGTCACGCAAAAGTTGTGGCGGGCAAATCCATTAAATGGTTGGGGCAACTGCTGAATGATCGCCGCCGTTTTGTTCGGTGGTATTGCCGACACGAACTGATTGTATTGGGCCGGAAAAATGGTTTGCGGACAGCGGTGCTGACCGAATGTCGGTTGCAGTTGATTCATGGCGAACCGCGCGCGGCGCGTCAGGCGGCCCTGGTTCTCGGCGGCCTGATGGACCTTCCCAGTGAACCGCAGCTTTTGCAAGCGGCATTGACCGGCCCACGCGCCGTGCGTGTGGGCGCGGTTGTAGCCCTGCGTGAACTGCGGGTCTCCGCGCCACTTCCGGCGCTGCTTGCCAGTGCGCATAAATTGGCCGCGTCCTGTCAGAAAAATATTGAAAACAGTCAGACCGCCGGCTTCCACGCAGCCGCGTTTCGCGACGACAATATTCAACTTGCACAGATATTTCAATTGATGGGTATTTTGCGCTGGCGGCAGGGGGCCGCATACATGAGGACCTTTATTCCCAAAACACGGGACTATGCGTACTGTTTTGCG
>JAJZOA010000086.1 GCA_021852225.1 Planctomycetota bacterium | reverse complement strand
AGTGATTCTTCCCCCCGTGGATACGACATCAGGTTGTGACCACCCAGGGCACGTTCATCCGCACGAACCGGCCCCGACCATACCTGCAAAAGAACAGGCCTAACACCGCTTCGTAGAATTCCATAATCGGTATAAACCGATTCGCCCAGGGGACATCCTTGGCTTTATAATAGGTCGATGCGCGAAAACGACTTTATCGCATGGATTACCGCACAATCGCCGCCGACACCGGCGGTGCGCATTGGCATTGGCGATGACATGGCCGCAATTGCGACGGAATCGCCGGATTCGGGGGCACTGCGCGGCACCGGAGTTTTAAGCCCGCTGGTACTTCTAAAAATTGACCAGGCGCTGGATCAGGTGCATTTTGACCTGGCCACGCATACCCCGCGTGAGGCCGGCAGGAAGGCGGTTAATCGTTGCCTGTCCGATTGTGCGGCCATGGCCTGCCTGCCCCGCGCGATTCTTATTTCCGTTGCTCTGCCACAATCGGCCGGGGACGACTTTGCGCGAGAGCTTTTTCTTGGCTCACGCGACGCGGCCGCCGTCTTCAATTGCCCACTGGTGGGTGGCGATACCGCGATCTGGAACCAGCGGCTTGCAATTACCGTTGCGGCCATGGGCACTGCGGAACATGATCCGATACGACGATCCGGCGCCAAACCCGGGGATATTGTGTGTGTCAGCGGACAACTAGGTGGCAGCATTCTGGGACGGCATATGACATTTACGCCGCGGGTTGCCTTTTCCCAAAAACTGGCAACCGCCGCGAACATTCACGCCATGATGGATATTTCCGATGGACTGGCTATGGATTATCCGCGGCTGCTGGCAGCTTCCGGCTGCGGCGGAGTTGTAGATACCCGCCGCCTGCCGGTGCATCCGGACGCCCGAAATCTGGCCACGCAGGACGGCCAGCCGGCCTGGCGACACGCCTTGTCGGATGGCGAGGATTATGAACTTCTGTTCACGCTAGCGGCGTCTGATTTTCCGCTTATTGCGAATCTTGACACGGACGTTCCAGTGACTGCGATCGGCACGGTAACCGGATCAGGCCCGCTGCAGCTTATACTGCCTGATGGCACGGCCATCTCCTGGCCGGTCGGCGGATGGGAATATTCCAGCCCGACGAATGACGTGTAATGTAAATATGGATGGTGCAGGAATGGAAGTCCGTTGCGATACGGTGGAAGAAACCATGAATCTTGGGGCCGCCATCGGCCGCCTGGGCGAGCCGGGACAGGTTATTTCACTGGATGGTCCGCTGGGAACCGGGAAGACGCAATTGGTTCGAGGCCTTGCGGAGGGAGCGGGCGTGGCGGACCTTTCGCTGGTCTGTTCACCTACGTATGTACTTTTGAATATTTATAACGCAGATCAGGGCAAAACCGGATCGCGCACAGTGTTTCACCTGGACGCGTACCGGATAAAATCGCCGGAGGATTTTTCCGCCATCGGCTTTGACGAATTGCTGGATCAGGGAGGCATTGTGGTAGTGGAATGGGCGGAGCGCGTGGCCGACCTGCTGCCCGCAGACCGTCTGGCTATTCGCGGCGAATGGTCGGGTGAAAACAGCCGCGTGTGGCGCATAGACGCCACAGGCCCGGTGTCGCAACTTCTGCTGCGGAAACTTATGGCCTGATCAGCCTGGAATTTATTTTGCCAGAGGCACCAGCGAATCCAGCGATTCGCGAAACATTTTCTTGGGTGTCAAACCGACAAATTTCTTGGCAATCTGGCCGTTATGGAACAGAATAATGGTCGGAATGGCGTTAATGTTGTACTGCATGGCGGTATTGCGATTGGCATCGGTATCCACCTTGCCGACCTTGACCCGTCCTTTGTATTCCGTTGCCAGCTCTTCGATGGTCGGTGCCAGCATTCGGCATGGACCGCACCATTCCGCCCAAAAATCAACCAGAACCGGGTGCTCGCTTTTCAGAACTTCGTCTTGAAAATTGCCATCCGTTAATTGAATAACATTCTCACCAGCCATCGTGGATACTCCTGTGGGCGGATAAACTATTCAAGCCGCCGATGGAAAATGGTAGACACGAAGTAATTAAGTGTCAAATCCGGTCTATTCCATCAGACCTGCCCTGCTGACCGTCAGAACCCATGTTCCACCCGGAGGGGATTGCCCCCCGCCGGCACTTACAGGCACAGGCGTTTTCTGTTGGCGGCTTTATCGCGATGTAAACTCGATGGTTTGACGCTTCAGTCCGCGGGCGCTGGCGGTCAGCCGCATGACACCCGGCTTGCGACTCGCCTGCACCATCACCATGCAGTGGCCATAAAACGCCCGATGGTAATCCGCCTGGTTCGGCTCATGACAGGCAGGATCGCCATTTCCGGAACCCACGATTCTTCCCGGCCCGGTAAGGCTGAAATGAATCTTGTTATCTGCATTTGTAACAATATTGCCATGGGCGTCGACCACGGCCACGGCAATGGGGGCGATATCTTCGCCATTGGCGCGCATAACGGGCCACTGATCGGTCAAACGCAAACCCGCGGCAGGCCCGGAAGTCCGCTGCGTCCATTCCGCGACCTGCCGGCCATGGTTATAACCGCGAACAACCAGCTTGCCCGGCTGATAAGGGACCTGCCAGTCCAGATACTCATATTCGGGCATCACGCGGCGCGGGCCGATCTGTTTGCCATTAAGCAGCAACTGCACGCGGCTGCAATTTCCAAAGCAGCGCACCAGCACTTTTTGACCAATCATCGCCGACGGCAAATTCCCCTGCGGGCAGATATAAACCAGCGGTTTTTTGCCCCACCAGGCCTTGTAATAATAGGCGTCGGGCTTGGGGAAGCCGCAGATATCCAGCAGGCCGAAATGCGAATTAATATCTGGCCACGCGTATGGCGTTGGCTCGCCACGGTAATCAAAACCGGTCCAGTTAAACCCCCCTGCCACGAACGGCTGCGTGGCAATCGGTTTCCATGTGTCCCAGGCCAATTGTGACCAGTCTGTGTGCATGGTGTAATGGGTCACCAGCCCAAGCGGTGCACTGCTGGCCAGCACGCCGCGATCAGAACAGGTACTGCCGATCTCGCTGCCGAAAATGGGCAGATGTGGAAACATTTTGTGCATCCAGGCGTAGTCCTGCGGATGGTAATTGATACCCTGGAGGTCTTCAACCCGCGTAAAGCCATGCGGGTAGCCGCCGTTCATGGCGCACGTAATGGGACGAGTTCGGTCAAATTTATGCACTTCGTGCATCATGGCCCGAAAAACGGTTTTCCCATATTCGCTGGCCTGAATGCCCCATTCCTCATTGCACATGGACCACATGATGACACTTGGATGATTGCGGTCCCGCAGGATCATAAATTTAATCGCGGACATATTATGATACGGCTGGCCTATGGAAGCCTTAGGCCCCTGGTAATCCGTGGGGTGACGGTTTTCATCCATCACCAGCATTCCCAGATGATCGCAGGCGCGGTAGAACGCCGGCGAAACCGGGTTATGCGAGGTGCGATAGGCGTTGGAATGGAGTTCCTTTTTTAGCATCATGACGCGCCACCACCACAGGTTGTTCGGCGCGCCGATGCCCACGGCCGGAAAATCGGCATGGTTGCAGGTTCCTTTAATTTCCACATGCCTGCCGTTGAGAAAAAAGCCGCGATTGGGATCGAAACGAATAGTGCGGATGCCAAACGTGGTCTGCTTGCTATCTATATTCACGCGCTGCTGGCGCACTAAAAGGTTGTTTGCCGGCGGCATCAAGCGCACGGAATACAGACTTGTGCGCAGATGATACAAATGCGTGTGATGCAGACTCCAGAGCGCCACACGGGCCAACGTCACATGCTGATTAAGTGTGAATGTCGCCCCGGCTTCCAGGTGCGGAATGCCCGTTGTCACCTTGGCCACCTGTTTGCCAGACGAGTCCAGAATAACGGATTCAACCGCGAATGCCGCCGGAGTGCTGCGATCATTTCTCACATCGGTCTGAATGGTGAGTTCCGCCTGGGCACTTTCCCCAGTTGCCGGATCATATTGAATTGGCCCCGGCACGCGGCTTATCACGTAGGTTCCATAGCGCGCCACATGCAGTTTATGTTTGATAATCAGTTTGACATTGCGATTGATCCCTCCCCCTTCATACCACCAGCCTTCAAAAAAGGTGGGATCAACCCGCACGGCCAGCGTATTGATTCGGTTGAAATGAACTTTGCCGGTGATATTCAGGCGAAAACCGGTATAACCGCCGCGATGGTCGCCCAGCAGATGGCCGTTCAGATAGACATGGGCGTCACGGTAGACGCCCTGAAAATCCAACCACAGCATTCGACTTTTATCCACCGCGGGAACACGGAACGTGCGTTCATACCATGCCGGATAAGTCGGCAGATAACCATGGCCAACATGCGCGTCAGGCGAAAACTTCCCCCGTACAATATAGTCGTTGGGAAGTTTAACTCGCCGCCAGGTGCTGTTGACAACTGGAACCCCCGAAGTTGCCGGCCGCGGATGATAGTAGCCAGCCGCAGCAGCTCCCATGATGCCACCTCCGCCGGCGGTGTTTTGAACCAGCACGGTCAGGACATTTGGTCGGGCGGAATGCCAGGCGGAATCCAGCGGCACCAGAAAGGGCTGGTTCCAACCCTGATGCTGAAACAATTTCTTGCCATTGAGATAAACCGTTCCATTGTCGTCCACGCTTTCAAAAGAAATGACCCGGTTGGGGCGGGGCAGCTGCGGCAGGCGTATCTGGAACCAGGCGTATCCAACACGGCCATGAAACACATCCGTCCCGGTTTTCACAGGCTGCCAACCAGCGGATTCAGCCAGCCCCGCGGGAACCTGTTTTGGAGACGTGGTCCGGGCCGCAGGTCTCCACCGCCAGGCAACCAAGGGCTGCGGATGACGGATTCGGGGCGTGATCACCGCTTTCCAGTGCCAGTGAAAATCCAGATTTTCAGACGCACGGGTCTGGTTCTGTGCATACACCCGCAGGGAACCGGGAAACAGTGCAACAGCCAAGGCGACGCCAAATAGGGTGGTGAATTTCATGCGATGGAATCCTCTACATTGGATGGACGGGGGCCAATAATGGCAAATGTGGTGACACAACTTTTCAAGCCGGAGGTTTGGCGGGAGTATACAACCGACAGGATGGGCGTTCAAGCCCGTTGCACGCCGGCCTCCAAGAGTAATCGGACATTCAAAAATCAGTTTTTCCTGGCATTTGCTTTTTTATTTCCATATTGATAACATTTAACAAGAAGTGGCTAATTTGGGGTCCGCATCTGGCAACCTTTTTTTGGAGTACCAAATCATGCGTATCTTCCAGAATCAGAAATCAAAAAAAGTAACTTGGAGAGCCCGTCTTATGCTGGCGGCAATTGCGGGCATGGCCGCCGGACCGCTGCCGCGGATTTCAGCCGCGGCGAATTACAGTTGGGCGGTATCCACCAAGCAGGCTCTCAACGATGTTTTGCCAGCCACGAATATGCACCGTGTTTCCCTGCGTGACGCGATTGTGTATCTGCGCAACACCACGGAAGCCAATATTTTTGTGAACTGGACAGCCCTGCGGAACGCGGGCGTATCCCCGTTGACGCCGGTGAATCTGCAACTGCAAAATGTTCCGGTACACAAAATTTTATCGCTAATTCTTCAGCAGGTCAGCCCGCAGACCACGCTGATCTATTTCGTCAGTGATAACGTGCTGACAATTACCACCCGATCCGATGCCAATCGGCACATGGTCACACGTGTCTACCCGGTGGATGACCTGGTGATGACGATTCCGAATTTCACCAATGCGCCAACTTTCAACCTGCAAAGCGCGACGCAGAACAGCACCGCGCAGGTCAGCGCATCCGGCGGTGGCGGACTTGGTGGCGGCGGCGGCCAAAGTCTGTTCGGAGGTTCGAGTTCGCAAACCCAATCCAATATTCAAACCACCACCCAGCGCGGCCGAGACCTGGTTCGCCTTATTGAAGCCACCGTGCATCCCAATATCTGGGTCAAGGGCGGCGGACAGGCCAATATTATGTATTTTCATCGGTCGCTGGTGGTCACCGCGCCGATTTATATTCAGGAACTGGTAGGCGGCCGCTGATTCGGACAATCCGCCGACAAACCGGAACGCCATTATGTTTGGGCTGACGCTGGCACCACGGGGAACCCATCTGGCTGCATTCAAAAAGCGGCGGTTGGTGGCGATGGTGGCGGCTTTCGCCATGGTGCTGGCCGGGGAATTTGCCACTGCGGGAAATCCTTCCGCAGACCGTCCAACGGCCGCCCACGCAAATGTAAAATCTTCACATAAAAAAAGTGCCCACCCGTACCGGCCAGCGCAAATTGGCTACATCATTTTTGTGGAGAATCAGCCGAAACTCCTGACCCAGAAACTTCCACACATTGTGTTGCGTCAGCTCACGCTCAATCAGGCAGTCAATCGCATGGCGGCTCTAACCGGCGAGAATTTCGCGGTGGGATGGCCCGCATTAAAACGCGCGGGTATCTCTATTCAAAAGCCGCATAATGTGACCTTGCCGGCCGGATCTTGCCGACGGGACCTGGCGCGGCTTTTTAGAGTCTTTGCCCGGCGCAAGCGGCTGGTGATCAGTGCGGATGAAAATGTTATTTTTATTACTACAGAAGCCCAGGATGATAAGCGGTTGATTCTGCGGACTTATTGGCTGCCAGACCTGCTGGCGAATCTGCCGCGGATTATTCCACCGGCCGCGATCCTCCATCGCATGCGCCACCCGAGAAACGGGCCGCATCCCAAAGCCGTCTGGCCGCCGGGCTATACACCCGGACAATCAAAGAAAAAGGAACACCAACCCGTTTCCACCGATCTTATTTCGCTGATTACCAATGCCGTGCGACCAAAAATATGGGCGAACCACGGCGGCAACGCCACTATGACGGAAGTGGGCAATAAAGTGATCGTGGACGCACCGGCCAGCGTGCAGGCGCTGCTTGCCGGCCCGTCCCATTATCATCCGAATGCGGTTCCACGATTTTTTATGATCGGCCTTTAAGCGGCCCGGTGTCGCGGCAGCGAAACACGACAGAATTTCATTTGACCCGATGCGTTCCCTACCGTTAGGATGGAATTTTTGCCCCTGTGGCCAGAAAGAAATGGGAAACGCGGACGCATGATCGGCCTTCTGAAACTACTTCTGACCAAGTTCACCTATGTGGCGCTGGCCTTGATTCTTGTCGCAGCGGGCTGCGGCGTGCCGATTCCAGAAGATGTTCCGCTGATCTTTTCCGGCTATCTTTGCAACCCGCATCAAAGCCCACTGTCTGGCGTGCTGGCACCCACGGGGACAAAACCGGCCGGCGCCTCGAGCGCAACAACCGATCCGGGCACGGTGCCTTCCGCCAATATCATGTTTCTGGCGGGCATGCTGGGCATTGTGGGCGGCGACAGTATTCTGTACTTAATCGGGCGCTATGGCATCGATTCAAATAATCTCATCGCCCGGCACATCCGCAAAGTCCTGCATTCCAAGCGGCGGGATCAGGTGGAAAAGCACTTTTTACGACATGGCAACCTGACGCTTTTCATCGGGCGGTTTATCCCGGGCGTGCGGGCCTTAATTTTTGCCCTTTGCGGCATATCCAAAATGCCTTATTGGCGATTTGTGGCGGTGGATGGTCTGGCCGGTCTTATCAGCGTGCCAACCCTGATATGGCTTGGCTACTGGCAGGCTAAACATATCAACTGGCTCTTTGCGAAAGTGGCGGAAGTTAAACATGTCGTTTACGTGGTGGTCGTTATCGCAATTGTCATTGGCGCTGTCGTGTATCTGATGCGGCGATCCCGGGCCGAGCAAGGCAAGCCTTAGGACGACAATCCAAAACCTGACATCCGTGCCGATGGACCCGTTTTTGTTTACAATACCGCTTTGCCGCTCCGGCGGCTGCGACAGGAGTTTACACGTGCGTGTGCAATTGCTATTCACAGGCGGCCGAAAAGTCGCCTGTTCATCGGGACTGTCCAAAAAATGGCACCGTCCGGCTCCACAATTTCTGATTTCAATGGCCGCCGCGGGTGCGTTTATTGTCAGCGGCATGGCAACCGCCGCTTCGCCGGCGCCATCGACGTCGGTCAATGAGCCTGCGCTGGCGGCCGGGACCATATCTGCGGCCGAAGCGCCGGAATCGGCGGCAAATACGGCCCAGGTTCTGGCGGCGACGGCCCAATTTTTTCGGCGCGGCTTTGATTCCAACCGACACGGGGCGCTGGTTCTGGGATCACTGCGATCCACGCACGACGCTGCTCTGACGCCGTATTTTCTGCAGATCAGCCGGGCCAAAGATCCCATGCTGCAACTCACGGGCATACTGGACGCCAATTATGTCAGCGGAAACCCAAAAGTTCTGAACATGCGGCACTTTTTTTCAATTCCGCTGCCGACGCTGTTAACCGCCTCGTTAGCCATGCTGATTCAGTATGGGAACATTACCACGCGGCAGTTGCAAACTATTCTGAAAATTGCGCCTCAGCCCTCGCAGCGCCTTTTGGCGGCAGCTGCACTGGTGACGCGGAAACTGGATAACTTGGCGCTGCCCGAATTAACCGCCCTGCTGGCCAGCGCGGACCCATCCGTGCGTTATTATGCGGCGATGACCATTCTGGAAACGGATGACGCTGGTGCCGTAACCAAAGCCATGGCTGTCCTTGGGCGGCTTGCCGCCACCCATTCACCTGACCTTCAGCACATTAAACGGGCATTATTGGCACGGGCAGCGGTGAAAGACATCAAAGCCGCGATACCCTGGGTTTCCCGAATAGCCGAAGATAAAAAAGCCACCGGCGGCACACGGCGCGGGGCGGTCACGGCGTTGCTTTATATGCATGCGCCGGGTGCGGGTCGGCGATTGGAACACCTGATTGCCGAGTCGCACAACACGATTGACCGCATCGAACTGGGCCTGCTGGCCATAGAATATGGTCAACAGGTTTCACCGGCATCGATTCGCAAACTGTTAAAAACCCACTCGCCACTTCAACGGGATATTGCTCGCGCCGGCCTGCTGGCCGCCTATCACAAAGACCCGCTTCCGGAAATCCTGCATTTGGTGCATCAGGGCCAGCCACTTTTTTTGAATTGGGTGTATGGCTACTGCCGGAATCCGGCGAACCCGCATCGACTGCGGCTGCTTACCGCGTTGGTGCACTACGCAACCGTGGTCGACAGCCAGCGCGATGTGGATTATCTGCGGGCGGAAGCGGCGGCTAAACGTATTGCCAATATGGACAGCCCGGCGGCCCGGCGGCTTCTGGCTGGCTTTTTACAATCCGTTAACCATGGCGTAGTGGAAGCCGCACTGGGAGGCATGATGCAAAGCCGGAAAATGAACTTCGGCCCGCTGGTGGCGCCGATATGGCCGCAGTTGCGTAAAAGCCATGATCATCAGATTCGCCAATATGCCGCAATTGTTTTGTCGCGCGCCGGCCTGAAAATGGCCATGCCCGAATTGCGAAACATTGTGCTTTATAACGACCGGCGTACTGACGGGTTTCGTGCCGTGGCCGGCTGGTATTACCTGAAACTGGCGGGCCAGACGCGACGCCTGCTGCATGAGGTGGCGGCGGGCACGCCGGCCAAATAAATCGCAAAGTTTAACCGGATTTTTAAACCGGCCGCCGAGCGCCGCCATAAAATCAAGTGGCTTGGAAACCTGGAACACCGGCCACAGACAATCTGGAATCAAAAACTTATGACTCCCACGTTTTACAACACGCTTACCCGCCACATGACGCCGCTATCACCGCAGCAGCCTGGTCCGAATCAGTCCGACCCGCTTAACGGTGCGACGATCACCATGTATTCATGCGGGCCTACCGTTTACGATTACGCCCATATTGGAAATTTCCGGTCGTTCCTGTTTGCCGACCTGCTGCGGCGCTATCTTGAAATTCGTGGCGCGAAAGTGCGTCATGTGATGAACATGACCGATGTCGGACACATGACGGACGACCAGATTGCAGATGGTGGCGGCCGGGACAAACTGGAACTGGCCGTTGAGAAGATGAAGGAGAACAAAAAAACCGGAATTGCCATGGTGGAAAACCCCAACGATCCATTTCAGGTGGCAGATTATTTCATTCAGGCGTTTTTGCAGGATGCACTGTCGCTGCGACTGGCCGTGGCCATGGACCATAACCGTGCGGCGGACCACGAAAAAGAAGCCATTATGCCGCGTCCCACGCGTCATATATCAGATTTTGTGGAGTTGATTCAGCAATTGATCGGCCGCGGGCACGCCTATGTCGGCACGGACGGCGTGGTCTATTTTGATGTGGGCAGTTTTCCGGAATATGGCAAACTATCCGGGAATTCGATTGAACAATTGTCGCACGGTGCCGGCGGCAGAACCAATGAACAGGCGGCGAAGCGTCATCCTGCGGACTTTTTCCTGTGGAAGCCGGACGGGAAACATATCATGCGGTGGCCAAGTCCATGGGGCGAAGGCTATCCTGGCTGGCATGTGGAATGCAGTTCCATGGCAATGGAAATTCTTGGCCCGACACTGGATATTCACACCGGCGGCGAAGACAATATTTTTCCGCATCATGAATGTGAAATAGCCCAGTCGCAGGGAGCCACCGACCGGCCGTTTGTGCGGCTTTGGATGCACGCCCGACATTTAATGGTCAATGGCGAAAAAATGTCCAAATCCAAAGGGAATTTTTTTACCATTCGGGATCTGACGGCCAAAGGCTTCGATCCGCTGGTGGTGCGTTACGCACTGCTGGCGGCACGATACCGCGAAACCCAGAATTTTACGCTTCAAAGCCTGCACGAAGCTGCCGCGGCCATCACCACGCTCCGAGACCTGGCGGACAAGCTGACGCTTTGCGTCGCCAGCGTGGACGAAGCCGCTGGTGATTTACATATAAACATACTTGATAATTCCATGGCGCCCCAAACGCCGGTCGCCCCGGAAGATGCCTTCATGCTGGAGGAATTTGACCGTGGCTTGGCGGAAGACCTGAACATTTCCGCCGCGCTGGCCGCGGTCTTTACCTGGTCGGCGGGTCTGCTGAAACAAAAAACCATCGGCTTTCCGCGAGCCAGATCAGCGCTTCAGGCACTTAAGCGGGTGGACCATGTCCTGCAGGTTGTGTTCACTCCGACGCAGCCGTTGGCACCGGAAACACTAAATACAATTGAACATCTGATAGAGCGCCGCAAGGCCGCCAAAACCAGCCGGGATTTCGCGCAAAGCGATGCCCTGCGCAAAGAACTGACTCTTCTGGGTGTAGAAGTGATGGATACCGCTAAAGGAATGTCCTGGCGCCGGCGGCTGGCACCGGCATTGGCGTAAATTCCGCTCTGCGGCCCGCGAACGGGTCAGACACTATCGGCGTTCGGCAGAGATTGCCGCCATTGACCGTCCACACATTGCCAATAGCCGGCCGGCGCCGTGTCGCGCAATGCCGGCGGCAGCCGGTGTCGCGGAACATTGTCAAAACACTCCAGGCGGGTAAAGCGTTCAATGGCTGCGGGAATTCCGACCGAGGTAAAATGTGCATGCCCCGATGCGGGAAATGGCCCCCCATGATTCATTGCCGGTGAAACAGCCACGCCGGTGGGCATTTTGTTGTAAAGCAGCCGGCCGACGCGCGGTCGCAGCAAGTCGGAAACCAGGTCGTACAGGCTGACGTCATCGACGTCATCCGCGTAAATGGTGCCGGTCAGATTCCCTTCCAGCATTCCACAAATCGCCAGCAACTGGGCGATATCGTCCGCCTGGACCATCAGACACGCATTGCCGAACGCCTCTCGCTGGAAAATATCCGGGTGGCGAAGGAATTGACTGCCGGAAATGACAAGTAGAGTGTTTTCAAAGGCAAAACGTGCTTCCGGCATGATTCGTCCGCCTGTCATAAGTGCGGCACCCGCATCAATCAATTGCTTCACCGCAGAGGCTAATTCATCCCGCACTCCGGCGGAAAAAAGTGTGCCGACGGGTGCTGCGGATAGCGCGGCGGATACCTCCGCGATAAACGCATCGGAATCGGCATTTTTCAGCAGCAGAACGAGACCCGGATTCGTACAGAATTGGCCGCTGCCCAGCAGAACCGAACTGACATATTCCCGCCCAATATCCGCGCGCCGGTGGGAAAGCAATCCGGGCAGAACCACCACCGGATTAATGCTGGACATTTCCAGATAGATTGGCTTGCCAGCAGCATCCGCCGCGGCCTTGAGTTGCAGGCCGGCTTTGCGACTGCCGGTAAAGGCGCTGGCACCGATACGGGGATCAGACACCAGCCGCAACCCGTCCAAAGGCAAAGTGGCATACATTAGCGCAACGGTTGCCCGTGGCAGGCCGGTGTGAACCAGACAGTCATGTGCCAGTTCCGCCAGCGCCTGGCTGGTGGCCGGATGCAGCGGGTGGGCCTTGGCAATAACCGGATTTCCCGCCGCAATGGCCGCGGCAAAATCGCCGCCGCACACCGCATTAAATGCGAATGGAAAATTATTCGGCCCGAAAATGCACACCGGTCCGATGGGCGCGAATTGCGAGCGTATATTATTTTTCGTATCGATTACCGGCCGTCGCCAGGCCCCCTGCCGCGCCGCGTGAGCGGCCGACCGAAGTTGACCGGTGGTTCGCGGCAATTCTCCGGCAGCCAGTCGCGGCTGAATTGCCAGCGCGGTTTCAGTGTGCGCCAGGATACACAATTTTTCCGCCTGGGCCTCTATCGCCGAGGCAAAGGCATCAAGAAAATCAGCAATTTTTTCAGGATTAACCGCACGTAAGTCCGCGGCGGCGCGCTTGGCGGCAACAAGTGCTGCTTCACAATCCGCCCAGGCACTTATGGGAAATGGGTCCGGCAGCGCAGCGCCGGTCTGCGGGTTACATGCGGTAAAAGTGCCTTGTACCTCCGCCGGACGCCATACGCCATGGAATTA
>JAJZOA010000234.1 GCA_021852225.1 Planctomycetota bacterium | reverse complement strand
GTGGAACCACTTCCGCTCATCTGAATTTTTCACTAAGCAGGTCGGCCGCGGTTTCGCCCACAGTGGTGGCCAGTACCTTAATAATCCAGAACAAAATGGTGACCTCGGGCACCTTGTTCAACATGTGTTGGCCGCTGGCGGGCCTCATCGGGGCCCGGGTGATTTCATGGTGTTTTTGTTGAATTCTATGCAGATTCATGCGACAGCATCCTTTTTGGGATGAAAAAAAGCAGTGGGCCGGGCGTCAACGAAATAACTGGCACCTTACTGCGGCTTCCATGTCGTTAAACCCATCAGGGCGGCATATTACCGGTCAAACATGAAATGCCGATGAAATTAAGTCAAATTTAGAAAAATATTTTTCGCGGACACCAAAAGGCATGGGGCTTCAAGGGCCGGAATGCGGCATAAAAAGGCAAACGATTGGGCGGGCAGATTAAAATTCGCGTCGGCGGCGGGCGGGAGCTATTTTGCAGAGTTTGCGGTATTTGGCTACGGTGCGGCGCGCGAGCGTGATTCCCTGTTCCTTCAGTTTGTCTACAAGGTCATCGTCGCTGAGTGGATTTTTTTTATCTTCGTGTTCAATCAGGTCGAGCAGGCGGGCTTTTACCGCATCCCAGCTCATGGATTCACCCGCGGCGTTTTCCATGCCACCGGTGAAAAACTGGCGCAGTGGAAATACACCACGGGGCGTCTGGATATGCTTTTCCGCCACCGCCCGGCTGACGGTCGCCACGTGAATGCCAAGCTGGTCGGCGACACTGGTCATGGGCAGAGGTTTAAGGTGTTCGGGACCAAAGTCGATAAAATCCCGTTGCCGATCCACCACAACGCGCAGCACCCTTAACAGGGTATTGCGCCGCTGGGCGATGGAGTCAATCAGCCAGCGGGCATTGCGGATATTTCCGGAAAGGAACTGTCGTGTTTTGGTGTCGACAGCTTTGGTACGGGCCATTCTGGTATAGACGTCGTTTATGCACAGGCGTGGAATGCGGTCGTCAGTCAGCCGAATGGTATATTCGCCGGTCTGGTCGTCAAGTTCGATAATCGCATCTGGCGTGATTGCGGGCACCGGGGCACTGACCAACAGACGACCGGGGCGCGGGGTTAAATGTCGGGCCATAAATGCCCGCGCCTGGTTGATCTGTTCCAGCGAATAACCGGACTTGCGGGCAATCTGCGGCAGCCGGTTCATTTCCAGGTCTTCTAAATGATGACTCACCAGTTCCCGCGGAATAGTCAGGTCCGGAGCACCATTCTCACGCGCCAGGGCGTCCAACTGCAACAACAGGCATTCCTGCATGTTGCGGGCACAGATTCCAGGCGGTTCGAGCCTTTTTTGTAGAAGTGTAATCGCCATCTCCACATCATCCCGGCGAACGCCAGCAGGTAGCTGTCGGCATATCGTATCCATACTGTCGCGGATGAATCCATCCTCATCTACCCAGTCGATCAGGACGCGGCCGGCGGCCATAGTGGCTTCATCCATGTCCAGCAGGTTCCATTGGCTTAAGAGTTCTTCCTCCAGGGAAGCACTGCGGGCGGCGGCATTGGCCATCGCTTCCATTTTGGGGTCGCGGCCATCTTCGCCGCGATTTATTTTGCCAATACGATTGCCGAACAGCCCATCTTCCCAGCCCAGGTCGGGTGGTGTTTCAATGCTGGCGGGTGCTTCTTCAGTTGGGGGCGAGGATTCGGCAGGCATCCCGGCGACGGTGGTATTGTCTGGTCCGGAGTCATAGGGGGAATCGAGTTTTTCCAGAACCGGGTTCGCGGAAAGTTCTTCATCGATCCGTTCTTCGAGTTCCATGATGGACAACTGCAAGATTTCCATGGATTGAATCATCCGCGGGACCAGCTTCATCTGCTGGTTCATTCGCATGTTCATGGACGAGTCAAAACGCATCAGGCGTACCCATGTCTCTAAAAACCGTGGCTCCGCTGGCAAGCAACTGGCGTGCCAAATCTGTCGTAAGTATAACGTACATTCGAAAATTTTGCAGATTTCCGGGATTAGATCGTCAGATTTTTAATCAATATGGCGGTGCGACAGGCGATATTCGACCGTATTCGGGGCCACGCTGGCCACCGGCAGAACGGGCGGCATTTTTCTTTTGCGCCCAGAAGGTAGAATATGCCACGCTTCGGCCGTCGCGGCCGGACGATAGCTATTGGAATCTGACAGGTGATTCCGACTGAACAGGCAGATGAACCGACCTTTTATGATCGATAATTCGCGTGAACACCATACTGTTACAACCCGAACCGGCCAGCGATTAACCATCCTGCCGAATGGCAGCTTGCGTATTTTTGCGCCGGCAAAGCTGAACCTGGGACTGATCGTGTATCCACCCCGTACCGACGGGTTTCACGATATCGATTCCTGGTTCGTGCCGATTTCGCTTTACGATACGCTGACTATTTCTCCGGCGGCGGAATTGTCGCTTCAGGTGACGGGAGTGTGCGGGAACATATCTGCCGATCTTCATGACAATCTTGTCGGTCGGGCGGCACTGTTGCTCGCCGCGGAAACCGGTCACGCGGCGGGGGCGAACATTCAGTTACACAAAGTGGTGCCTGCTGGCGGAGGTCTGGGCGGGGGAAGTTCAGATGGGGCGGCTACGCTATTGGCCTTGAACCGGATGTGGCGAACTGACCTTTCGGACGACGCCTTGGCCAATCTGGCGGCCCGCTTGGGCAGCGATGTGCCCTTTTTTATTCACTGTGAATCGGCGGTATGCCGCGGCCGGGGGGAAAAAATGACGCAGTTGCCGTTTTATGACTGGCTTTACGTGGTCCTGTTTATGCCACCAATGGGGGTGGCGACCAAGGCTGTCTATCAGCGTTTTGACCAGCGCAGGCCGACCCAACCGCATCAGTTGCCGGACTGGATGGCAATTAGCCGCCTTAAACCGCATGCGATGGCCGCTCTGTTAACGAATGATCTTCAGGCTCCAGCCTATGATGTCGAACCGCGGTTGGAGGCGCTAAGTCGGCAACTGGCACAATTAACAGGTCGAAAAATTCAGATGAGCGGAAGTGGTTCCACACTGTTTATTCTGGCGGATTCCGCCGCTGACGCCCAACACGTTCGCGACGCGGCCCAGGCACAGGCGGACGGGATGTTTACCGCAGCGGCGGCGCGGGTATATCGGACTGGCGAATGGGGGTAAATCAGATTGGTGGGGCGGTCAGATAGCCTGAACAGATTCAATCGCAAACCCGCTTTGCTCTATGCATTGTTTGACGGCCTGCTCGCATGAAGCATCGGCGGAAATCGTGAATTCCCTTGTATCAAATGCGCTGGTGGCGATATAGGCTGTACAGACGGCAAAAGCGATGCTGTTTTTTATTTCCAGACTTTTACGGTTGATCCCGGGAACTCGATTCAGCCGCAGGCGAAGATTGGTCAATTCTTCTGTGGCAAAAGTTCCAGATTGAATCTTAAACCGCACGCGGCGTGGGGTGCCTGTGAACAGCGCAAGTTTCTCTTCAATAAGTTTTTCCACGGGCATGTTTTCGGATATTTCTTCTGGCGAAAAATGCTGATGGAGATGCGACCATGCGTCATGCAGGCAGAAGTGGTAAAGGTTATGGCCGTCCGGCAACTGGCGGACGTCCCACACGCCAACGGCGTTGGGCGAAAGCGGTGAAATAATTCGGTCAATGGCGGGATTAAGGCGACGGGCGAATGCGGCGGCTGCCGGCTGGGCTTGCAATCTGCTGGTAAGGAATAAATCCATGCCACGCGTCTTTCCATGTTCGGGCCAAACTATTAAATGAATCATGCCAAAAAACGTCCCGTGGGGCAAGCGCGTCGGCTGAGTTTGGCGATAACCATACTTTCACGAAGCTCATATTTTGGCGAAAACGAAGGGCTACCGGGGTTAAAGCGGGGGTTGCCGCCGACACAGCCTGCTGCATAATCGATACCGGCATCTTTTCACTGTATCGTTTCTTCTTCCGTAATCTTTTATTCTCATTTTATTGGAAGTCTATACGACGCCAAAGGCGTTATTTTGGGGGCAAAGTACACTGGGCGGAGGATCGTTTGATATCCACAATCCCACAAATTTAAACATATTGCAATTTTTCGATGTCGTATGACTATCGGATAATTGCAAAAATTCTCATTATTAAGAATATGAACAACATCACAATTGGCTGCGCGGGTGAACGTGGGGCGTATTGTTATCGGGTGGCGGCAATCTGATACGCGGGAATAGCCAAGGCCTCCTGAAGGGACAGGCTGCGCAAATTCAAGGCGACAATATGTTCAAGAATCCTGGGCAGCGCCTCTATCGTGCGTTGTTGCGACAAATGGCGTCGCGATGGTTCCAGCCCGTCATGCAGGGTGACAATATGACCGGGACGCATCCGGCGGTTGATAAAGGTTGCAATGGTGGGCGATGGAATGGGAAGTGTGTCAAAGCCGCGCTGCCGCCAGCCGATATAGTTCATGCCCAAGGCGCGCACGGCCCAGGCCTGGGAGGGAGTTTTAAATCCCATCGGGGCGCGAAATAGCGCTGGACGTTTGCTGGTGGCGGCAAAAATAATGTCGCTGGTCCGTGTTAACTGGTTCAGCCAATAGCCTGTTCCGCGCATTGTCCCATTGTGATGATGGTTGAAGGTGTGATTTCCAATAGTATGGCCGCGATCCGATATTTCCTTGGCCAGCGATTTTTCCCGTCCCACATTTTCGCCGATCAAAAAGAATGTTGCCTTGGCGGAGAACCGGTCCAGAATATCCAGAACAGGCGGCGTAAATTGTGCGGTCGGCCCATCATCAAAAGTGAGCGCCAGCGCCCTGGCGATCGGAATGCGGCTTATCACCGGTGCAAAAAGCGGGCTGGTGTTGCAAAGCACGCCGTAACCGAGTGTTGCCGCCACGCCCACGGTGGCGGCAGCCGCCGGCACCCATGGATTCACCGACGCGGATATGAGTTGATCAGCAATGCAAGTCGGCAATGCGAGTGTCCTTATTCTGGTTTCCGCAATTTCCGTGTCACGTCTGCGCTGTCGGGCAAAAGTGAGGGCCTTACGTCAGTCCGTGCATGCGGACGGTTGCGCGGTTGAGGTTACAGTTGGTTAGATGCATGATAGGCCCGGATTCCATCCAAAAGACCACTGATGGGAGAGTAGCCTAAAACGGCACGGGTCTGCGATATATCCGCTTCCGTATGCACCTGGAAAAAGCTGTACGGATTTTCTATGTAATCCGGTTCCAGCCGCGTGTGCAGAACCGAATTAAGTGCGGCAATAATGGCATTGAATGATTCCGATTCGCCGCTTCCCACATTAAATACACCATGGGTGTCGGTATTCATCGCCTTAAGATTGGCATTTATGACATCACCGATCCAGACAAAATCCCGCCTCTGGGAGCCGTCCCGGAAAATGCGAGGCCGCTTGCCCGCTTTTATCTGCTGGGCAAGCTGGTAAATCATCGAGGCAAATTTCCCTTTATGACCTTCGCCCGGGCCATACACATTGAAATATCGCAGACCGATGATCGGCAGGTGGGTTTCGGCATGCCAGCGGGCGGCCAGATGTTCCATAGCCAGTTTGGAATAGCCATATACGTTCAAGGGATGCGGTTCCATATTTTCGCGCATCGGGGCCGGGAGGTTGCCATAAACCGCCGCCGACGACGCCCATACCACGCGGGCGCCATAATCTGCCGCCCAGGAAAGAACATTGCGGAATCCTTCCACATTGTTCTGCATCATGTGGAGTTGGTCGGTGACCGTGGTATCGGTAATGGAAGCCTGATGAAAAATAATATCGAAGCGATCGGCCGGCTTCACCGTGCATCCGCCGGAAATAACCTCGCCCGTAAATTTAACCAGATTGCGAAAATCTCCGGATGAAAAATTATCCAAAATGGTAACCTGATGGCCCGCCCCGGCCAGATGTCTGGCAAGATTGGACCCGATAAATCCCGCACCGCCTGTTACCAGAATTCGCATGATGGCTCCTGTTAAAACGCCTTTGTGGAATTGGTCCGTATCGAATTATACCGGGTAGCAACCGCATTTACCGGGTTCCAGCGGCGGGGCCATCGCCATTCCGGCGCACTGCGGGCTGCTGCTGTGTCATACAGTGTATCGTGCCAAGCCCCCAAACCAAGTCACGGCAGTAAATCGGGATAATGGTACGAGGCGCAAATGCCTGTTCAATTACCTTTAGGGCCATCAGGTCCGCCGGGTCGTTAAAGACCGGAACCAGCACGCCCGCATTGCAGATATAAAAATTTGCGTAGCTGGCGGGCAACCGTTGCTTTTCAAATACCACCGGTGCCGGCATGGGCAATTCCGCGATGCTAAACTGTTTGCCGCGCGCATCTCGCATGGCGGTCAGCCGCCGAAGGTTTTCCCGAAGCGGCAGGTGGTTGGGGTCGCGACGGTTGGGTTCGGTGCAGGCTAGAATCAGGTTGGGGGTTGCGAAACGGGCGGTATCATCAATATGGCCGTGGGTGTCATCTCCGGCAATACCGCGGCCCAGCCAAAGCACTTTCTGAATACCCAGGTAATTCCCCAGAAATTCCTCCACCATTTTCCGCGTAAATCCGGGGTTCCGCTGCTGGATTCGTGACAGAAGACATTCTTCCGTTGTCAGCACACATCCTGCCCCGTTGACATCAATGCTGCCGCCTTCCAGAACCAGCCGGCGATTTCTACCTTTCTGGTCCTTTTCAACAGGTTGCCAAAGCGGAATGGCATTCGCTTTTGCGGCCAATGTCGGCAGCCTTTCGTCCATGTGGTAATTGGGATATTTTGCCCAGCCGTTAAACTGCCATCCGACTGCGGCAAGCGGATCTTTAGGACCGGCGCGGCGTACGAAAATGGGCCCGGAATCGCGCGTCCAGATGCGGTCGGTCTTCTGAATATGAAAGGTGACGCTGGACAGATTCACGGCAGATTTATTTAAAATTCTGGTCACGGCCCGCTTTTCCGCAGGGGTTTGTACCAGCAGATCTACGCGCTCGGCCGATGCTATATGCCGCAGAATATCTGCAAATATCCATGGAACTGGTCCGAATTTTCCAGGCCAGTCCGGTTCATGGTGAGGCCAGGCCAGCCAAGTGGAAGCGTGCGTGTCCCATTCGGGTGGCATGGCATATCCTAATTCCCGCGGCAGTGGGCGTGGTGGTGTCAGAGGCATTTGTGTCATAGAAGGCTCATTGGCTGGTGCATTGTTAGGACATTTCTGCGACTTACACAGGCCTTAGCGAAAATTGAACCGGTTAAGAATCGGGCCGTAGGCATCAACCCTCCGATCGCGCAGGAATGGCCAGTTTCGTCGGACTGTCTCCAGATGGCGCGGGTCAATGACCGCGGTCAGAATTTCTTCTTTATCAACCGATCCTCTGGTCAAGAATCTTCCAAACGGGTCGGCAATAAATGAGTTGCCAAAAAATTCCAGTCCGCCGTCCTTCGGCCCTTCATGCCCAATTCGGTTGGCGGAGGCCACATAGACCCCATTGGAGATGGCGTGCGAACGCTGAATGGTTTGCCAGGCATCCACCTGGGCGGTGCCGAATTTGTTCTTTTCCGAGGGATGCCAGCCGATTGCCGTCGGATAAAACAGGACGCTGACATCCTGGAGTGCCGTGAGGCGGGCGGCTTCGGGAAACCATTGATCCCAGCAGATCAGAACGCCAATGCGCCCGAATCGGGTATCAAACGCTTTAAAGCCGGTATCTCCGGGCGTGAAATAATATTTTTCGTAAAACAGCGGGTCGTCCGGAATGTGCATTTTCCGGTAGATACCCAGCAGAGTGCCATCGGCATCCAGCACGGCGGCGGTGTTGTGGTACAGCCCGGCTGCGCGGCGTTCAAACAGCGACACGATAATTGCAACCCCAAGCTCCCTGGCCAGCCGACCAAATAAATCGGTGCTGGGGCCTGGAATTTCCTCCGCCAGATCAAATAATTCCGTGGCCTCACGCTGGCAGAAATATTCACTGCCGAAAAGTTCCTGGGTACAGATCACTTGTGCCCCCTGATGAGCGGCCTGGCGGATCATGGTAGCCGCCCGTTCTCTATTATCCTGGGCGTTGGCCGTGCATCGCATCTGCATAATGCCGACTGTGAATTCTTGTGTGGTGCCCATTTGAATCTCCTGTTTCCATTTCGTCAGCCGCCACGGCCGTCGAATTTTTGAAACGCGGGAATTATATCCGTTTGTCCGGCTTTTGTCTGATGATTGAAGCAGCGTTATCGGAGGAAGTGTGAAGCATCGGTGACAGGGTTGAGTTTCAAAGGCGGCAATGCTCGCTCAATTTCACTTCGTCGGCTTTCCAGCCATTGTGGAAGTTTGAGTCCGCTTCCCAGTTCGCCTGCAGGTTCGTCCACGGCAAAACCCGGACCGTCTGTGGCAATCTCACACACCGCTCCACCTGGTTCCATAAAATAGATGGATTGGAAATACAATCGTTGCATGATTTCCGTGGGCCGGTATTTTGCCGTGGCAAGGCCTTGTTGGAACATTTTCTGCTGGACCATATCGCGGGCGCGAAATGCGACGTGATGAATTTTGCCCGGCGCAAAATGTCCGGCGGCCAAACTGCTTCTTTCCTGAATCGTCACGCAGGGGACCGGGCAGTCGGGCACGGACAGGGCAATTGTGGCGGGGTGTAAATCGGTGGCGGCAATTTCCTGGGCACGGAGGCCGAGTTCGGATGAAAACAAAAATGCCGATTCCTGTACTCGGCGACTGGCCAGTGTCACCCCGGCGATTCCAGAAATGGCGGCGTGGTCCGGCGAAGGTCCGCCCGACAGGGTTGCCGTTGCCGGATGATCGCCGCACAAAAGCTCAATGTGAATCCCGTCAGGGCCGGTTACCTCCACACCCGTTCGTCCGTCGACCGAAGTCATGAGTCGGCAGGGGGTTTGCGTGCCGGCAAGCCGCGAAAGCCATAAATCCGCCGCGCCAGGAGGAATGGAAAATTGAACTCCGGCAATCGCGGCCGGAGAAATAATCGGCGATACCCCAGGCCATACAAAGAACGTCATGATTGTTCCGGGCGTGCCGCTGACGTCGCCATAATAAAGATGATAACTCAACGGGTCGTCAAAATTGACCGTCACCTTCACGAGCCGCAAGCCCAGAACGCCGCTGAAAAAGTCGATATTCTGTTGGGCATCGCTGCATATTGCCGTGACGTGGTGAATGCCTGCGGTGGATGGCGGTGGCAAGATTGTCTGGTCCATAGTCATGCTTAAAGTATAGGCACAATGTTCAGAAAAGGTTCATCCCGCATGGACTTCATTTGGCGTAACAGTTGATCAAGGTCTTCATCGGTATGGGTGGCCATCAGACTGATGCGCAGGCGGGCGCTGTTCGGCGGCACCGTGGGCGGACGGATGGCGGGTACAAAAATTCCACGGGTTTTAAGCCATTCAGCGGCAGCCAGTGCAGTTTCCGCTCGACCGAGTATGACCGGAATGATGGGCGTACAGGACTGGCCGCAATTATAGCCCATCATTTCAAGTGCTGATTTGACGCGTTTGGCTGCGGCCATCACACCCAACCGGCGATGTGGCTCACTTTTTGCAATATTCAAGGCGGCTATGGCCGCGGCGCTGCAGGCGGCGGGCATGGCGGTTGTATAGATTAGGCCACGGGCTTTCTGTACCAGTGTTTCAATCACTTCGGCCGGCCCGCTGACGAATCCGCCCACGCTTCCCAGCGCCTTGGAAAGCGTGCCGACCGTTGCCGCTATCTGGGATTCCACCTGTTGCATGGCCGCGAGTCCGCGGCCATCGGGTCCAAGCAGACCGGTGGCATGGGCTTCATCAAGCACGATCAGCGTTCTGGTATTGCCGGCTGCGGCGCACAATGCGGGCAGGTCGGCAATATCGCCATCCATGGAAAACACGGTATCGGTTACCACAAAGCGCTTCGCCTCCGCATCGGGATGGCCGCCGGCTGAAGCTTCCGCGGAGTCCGCTGATTCAGAGATGTCGTCCGCTTTGATTATCGCGTTTTTGCCACGGCCGGGTTTTGCCAGCAATGCCGCGGCGCGGCGATAATTAAGATGCGGAAAAACCCGATGTTCCGCACCACTGTATTTGGCGGCATCCAGCAGGCTGGCATGGTTAAGCTTGTCGGAAACAATGCGGTCGCCTGGCCCGGCAAATGTGGTGAGCACCGCAAGATTCGCGGTGTATCCGCTTGAAAACAGCAGGGTGGCCGGCGTTTGCTTGAACGCGGACAATGCCGCTTCAAGTGCATGGTGCGACTCCATAGACCCCGCCACAAGGCGCGATGCGCCTGCTCCCAAACCGTAACGGCCTATGGCGGTGCGGGCCGCATCTATCACGCGTTCGTCGGCGGCGAGTCCCAGATAATTATTGGTGCAGAATTGGAGGTAGCTGCGCGAATCGATCGTCATGCGGGGGGCCACGGCATTGCCCACCACCGGTAGCCGTCGCCAAAGATGATCGCGTTTGCGCGCTGCGATATCCGTGGCCAGTCCGGCAAGCCATGCTTGAACGGCGGGAGGTAAAGTGTGATCGTGCGAATGGTCGATTGAAGTCATACGTGGCCATTTTAACCGAAAGTCATTTTCTGCAACGGCTGGACAGTCGTTCAAGAGGTGGGCAGATTTCATCTTCAATTTCTAAAATAAGATACGCGGCATACTTTATGATTTTACGGTAATATAATGTCGGTGTGACCCTCGCGTACCCGACGGGCGCGGTGGCGGCGGACAAATCAGATTAAGCGAGATAAGAATGGCCAAATCCACAAAAGCAACGTCAGCGGCTTCGCCGAATCTGGATATTATTCATGCGGATCCATGGTTAAAACCGTATGCGGATCAGCTTCACCGGCGTCAGCGGATGTTTATGGACGCTTGCCAGCGGCTGGAAAAGGCGGGTGGTCTGCTGGGCGCTGCAAGTACGGGCTATAAATATTTCGGATTTAACCGCGGCGAAAATAAGGGCACCGCCGGTCTCTGGTATCGGGAATGGGCGCCGGGGGCCACGGCTTTAAGCCTTGTCGGAGACTTTAACCGATGGGACCGAACCGCCAACCCGCTTTCGCGCGATGAGTACGGCGTCTGGAGCCTTTTTCTGCCTGATGATCCGTACGCAAGCCTGCTTGTCCATGGCGGTATGTTGAAGGTGCATGTGATTTCCGCGCTTGGCGGCATGGATCGAATTCCCGCCTACATTCGCCGTGTGGTACAGCGCCCGGGGTCACCGGAATTCGTGGGTCAATATTGGAATCCGGAAAAGCCATACACCTTCAGGAATTCCTCTCCCAAGCCGCAAGATCGGCACGGCGGACTTCGCATTTACGAGGCGCACGTGGGAATGGCGCAGGAACATGGTGGCGTGGGAACGTTCGCGCAGTTTACGCATGATGTTCTGCCGCGCGTGCGAGACATGCGTTACAACGCTATTCAGTTGATGGCGGTGATGGAGCATCCCTATTATGGATCATTTGGTTACCATGTGAGCAGTTTTTACGCCGTATCGTCACGGTTTGGCACGCCGGAGGAACTGCAGCAGTTGATTGATACCGCGCATGGGATGGGGCTGAGTGTTCTTCTGGATGTGGTGCACAGTCATGCGGTGAAAAATATGCAGGAGGGGCTTAATCATTTTGACGGCACCGATCATCAATATTTTCACGCCGGAGCGCGCGGTGAACATATCGCCTGGGATTCGCTCTGTTTTGATTATCGTGTGTTCGAGGTTCAGCGTTTCCTCCTGGGAAACCTGCGGTTCTGGCTGGAAGAATTTCACTTCGACGGCTTCCGCTTTGATGGCGTGACGAGCATGTTGTACCTCGACCATGGTCTGGGCGCAAAGTTCACCAGCTATGACAGCTATTTTGGCCCGAATGTGGATGAAGACGCGTTGGTGTATCTGCGCGTGGCCAACGAACTTGTCCATTCGCTTAAACCAGATGCGATTACGATTGCCGAAGATGTGTCCGGAATGCCCGGCATGGCGGTGCCCGTCAGGCAGGGCGGCATCGGCTTTGACTACCGACTGGCGATGGGCGTCCCGGATTATTGGATTAAACTGCTGAAGGAACAGCGCGATCAGGAATGGAATCTGGCGGGCCTGTATCACACACTGATGAACCGCCGACATGGCGAAAAGCACATCGGATACGCCGAAAGCCACGACCAGGCGATGGTCGGCGACAAGACGCTGGCGTTCTGGCTGATGGATAAAGACATGTATGAAAATATGAGCAAATTTACCCACAGCATTGTGGTGGAACGGGGAATTGCTCTGCATAAACTGATCCGACTCATCACCTTTTCCCTTGCGGGCGAGGGCTACCTGAACTTTATGGGCAATGAATTCGGCCATCCGGAATGGATCGACTTTCCGCGCCCCGGCAATAACAATTCCTATCATTATGCCCGGCGTCAATGGTCGCTGGCGGATCGCGACGATTTGCGCTATGGCGGTTTGCGGGAATTCGACCGGGCCATGCAGATGCTGGATGAAAAATTCAATCTTCTGCCGGATCCGTTCATTGAGCAACTTCTGGTGCATGAAGATACCCGGCAGTTGGGGTATCGTCGCGGTCCGCTGGTCTTTATTTTTAATTTTCATCCGACGGAAAGTTTTGTGGATTTGCGCATTCCGGTGCCGGACCCGTCCGACTACCGCGTGGTGCTGCAAACGGATGCGCCGGAATTCGGCGGATTCGATCGTGTCAAAACCGGTCAGATTTATCCATGGCAGAAGGTGGAAATGTATGGCCGCGGGCAAAGCGTGCAGATATATCTGCCCGCGCGTACGGCTCAGGTGCTTTGTCCGGCGGGAATAATCTGACGGGTCCGGCGCATTGCACAGCGGCTCCGCAGGTCCCCGTCGGCAGGCGTCGCGGGATACGGGAAACCAATCATACGGAAGACCGCGACAAATAATTTCGCTACAATATTGACGGTCAGCCGCTTTGCGGCGTTTT
>JAJZOA010000351.1 GCA_021852225.1 Planctomycetota bacterium | reverse complement strand
GATCTAGCCTGCGCGAAAGAGAAAAGTCCATGCATTCTGCAAATTTCCAAGGGGGCCCGGAAGTACGCCAATATCCGTTACCTTAAGGCTATTATTGATGCGGCCGTAGCCGACCATCCGGAAATTCCGGTCGCAATCCACTGTGACCACGGCGACACGGTGGATCTGATCAAAACCTGCGTCAATGACGGTTACACCAGCGTGATGATTGATGGCAGCCACCATCCTTATGAGGAAAACGTGCATCTGACCGCCGAAGCGGTAAAAATCGCCCATGCCAGCGGCGTCGTCGTGGAGGCCGAACTTGGCATGTTGGGCGGGATTGAAGAAGACGTGGTCGGTCTGGATGCCGCGGAATATGAAAAAAATGTGGAAAAATTCCTGACCGACCCGGTGCAGGCGGCCGATTTCTGCAAGCGGACCGGCCTTGATTCCCTGGCTGTGGCCATTGGTACCAGTCATGGTGCTTTCAAGTTCAAGCATGAGGCTAAACTGGCCTTCGGCCGCATTGAAGAAATTATGAAAACCTGCCCTGGTATTCCCTTGGTTATGCACGGTTCCAGCAGTGTGCCGCAGGAATTTATTGACCTGGTGAACAAATATGGCGGTGCAATGCCCAATGCCAAAGGCGTTCCGGAAGATCAGATTCACATGGCCGTCAGTAAATACGGCGTATGCAAGGTGAATATTGATACCGATCTTCGCCTGGCCATGACCGCAAAAATTCGGGAGGTATTCGCGACCAAGCCAGCGGAATTCGACCCGCGTAATTATCTTGGCCCGGCGCGCGAGGCTATTATTTCCATGGTGCAGCGCAAACTGCATGTGCTTAACAGCGCTGGCAAATCTGAAGCGATTATCGCCCATTGGAAAAAGCTTGGCAGTCCGATGCCTGGCTATTATACGCACAAAAAAGCCGGCTGATCGCCGGTTTCCAGAGGCGGGCGGGCCAGCGCTGGCTCGTATAATTTACAGACGTCTGTCCAGAGGCTAACTTGCTCATGGCTGTGCGGGACTTTTTAAGTCGTCTGTTGCGGCTGAAAAAACGCCGCTCGCCAACTACCGCCCAAGCACTGGGCACGCGCGGCGAGGCCCTGGTCGTCGTCCACGCCCGCCGGAAACTGGGCATGAAAATTGTCGCGCGGAACCAGCGGTTTGTCGGTGGCGAACTGGATATTATTGCGATAGACGGTGCGGATATTGTCTTTATAGAAGTCCGCACCCGCCGGTCAGAGTTGTCCGGTTCACCAGAGCGGACTATTGGGGACGGCAAGCGCCATTTTCTGCGCAGAGCCGCACGGCAGTTCATGCGTCAACGGGGTCTTAAATCTTTTACCCCGCGATTCGATGTTGCCGCGGTGATCTGGCCGATCGACGGCCAGCCGGTGGTGCGCTATCATAAAAACGCATTTTCTCCAAAATAAATCGATTAATAAGAACGCGGCGGCACCTTTTTCAGAGGATGTTTGCCGATCGCTGATAGGAGATGAACCTCACCGGCGTAACGCCGCCGAAAATTGGCGGTCGCTATGGCCGCAGAGGCTTTCCTGGAATTATTGGCCAGTTATTTTTATTTATGGGCATAAGAGGTATAATTTGTTTGACCTGTACAGGAGGTTCACCTGTGAAACACGCACAATTCATCCAGTGTCGTTTGTTCCCGCAGTCTGCGCGCTTCGCTATGCTGTGCGGCGGCGGATGGCTGGTGTCCTTCGCCATGGGGGGAACGCTGCATGCGCAGACCCCGGCATGGGAACAACAAATGCTGGCCTGGCCACTGGTGGCCCATCATGCGGTTGTACCAGTCGATCCTCGTCAGGAAGCTGCAAAATGCCTGAAAAGCGTATTGAAAAATATGGCGGCCAGTGAAAGCGGCCTGCTGGCCCGGAACGCCGGAGAACCGACGCAGGCGGCCCAGAAGCGGGTTGTGCTATCCCTGGATGAACTGATTAAACTGGCGGAAAAAATGTCACAGGGGAGTGGAAAGGGAAAACAGCATCACCAGAAACAGCAGGGAAGCATGGGGATGCAGGCAAGCCAGGGGCAAAGCCCCGGACATGGGCCCACAATGTCTCCAAGCCAGTCAGCGACTCAATCCTACCTGCCAGGTGGCGGAGCATCGCCGGTGCAGACTGGTAAGCCCTTTGAATCGCAGCAAAAGCAATGGGGTAATTTGCCACCACGGGCGCGTAATCTGATCATCAACGCCATGCGCAATGAATCGCTGCCCCGCTACAAAGGCCTGGTCAACGCCTATTACCGGGCACTCGGCCGCATGAATGAAAAACAGTGACTTGACGTTAAGACGCTATTAGTGCGGAATCGCACCATCCAGACCATGATGCGGACTCGGCGGTGGCAGCGCAGTGGAGATGGCTTTGTATTTCCCGCTCTCGTGTACGCGAATGCCGCCCAGTGCGGGCAGGTATTGCCACGGATTCTGAATATTCTCCGCGGGGCCGCGCCAGCGCGTCATTACCTTTCCCATATTGTTCATTTTGGTCCAGCCGCTGTATGGGACACCA
>JAJZOA010000190.1 GCA_021852225.1 Planctomycetota bacterium | reverse complement strand
AGGCATGGCGAAAAAGTCATTTTCCGGGTTTTGCTCCTGTTGCCAGCCATCGCCATTCAGGTGCTGATGAAAATATCCTTCGCGGTAAAGCAGCCCGATGGCGACCAGTGGAAGGCCCAGTTCGCTGGCGCTTTTCAAATGGTCTCCGGAAAGCACGCCCAGACCGCCTGAATAGATCGGCAGCGATTCGTGAAGTCCGTACTCTGCGGAAAAATAGGCAAACACCGCCTTGCTGTCCGGATAATTTATGCTGAACCATGTCGGCTGGCTGATATAAGCATGGAACAGATTGCTGACGCGCGACAAATGCGATAAAAAGCCTTCATCTTCCGCAGCGGATTTTAATTTATCCTGCCCCACAAGGTTCAAAAGCCGTACCGGATTATGGTTGGTCTGTTCCCACAAATCCGGGTCCAGGCGGTTAAAAAGGTTGACGGCCTCATAATTCCATAATGACCAGACGTTGCCAGCCAATTCGTTAAGAGGTTCAAGTTTTTCCGGAATCGCAGGAACAACAACAAAGCGGTGAATGGTAGCCATGAAAACTCCAATAAGACCCTCAACCAATCCTGATCCCCCGCCGATTGTACGGGCCACCGGCGACCCGAATATTCCGCCGCCGACGGATTGTACGGGAAATTCTTCCTCGCGTCGCCCCCTACTTATCGGTCATTCGGAGAAAATCGTTGAATGCAATCCGCAGGCCGCTCTGCGGCCCAGCCGGCCATGGGAAAACCGCCCGACAGTCTCTTAAACGTCGGGCCACTCACCGGTGAAAACTTCCGTTGCAGGCCCAGTCATGTATACGGCGTCATCCGCCTGACTCCACTTAAGCGCAAGCCTCCCGCCGGGAAGGTTGGTAAGGACAATTCGGTTGGATTTTTTGGTCAACACTCCGGCAACGGCCACCGCCGCGGCACCCGTGCCGCATGCCAGTGTGATACCACTGCCACGTTCCCAACTTCGCATGGAAACTTCGTCCGGGGTGTGCACCTGCACAAAATGAGCGTTGACGCGCCGCGGAAAAAGCGGATTGCGTTCAATCATCGGGCCAATTATTTCCAGCGGAATTTTATCCACATGGCGGCAATACAAAATCACATGCGGGTTGCCCATACTTACACAGGTCATGTGGTCTTCCAAACCCGCCGCCTTGATCCAGTCGGCACCGGCGGTCGATTTTTCAAGGCCCAGCAGACCAAACGCCGGATGATTCACAATCCGTTCCTGCCCGGTAATCATGACCGGAATGCGCGCCGGTTCCAGAATGGGCTGGCCCATATTGACAGTGACCTGATTCACTTTTCCGTGCTGCATCCACAGGTCCAGAGTCAGCACGCCACAACCGGTTTCGACGCGCATCGGATTGGCCCTGGCCAGTTGATAATCCCACGCATATTTGGCCACACAGCGCACGCCGTTGCCGCACATTTCAGCTTCGCTGCCATCTGCATTGAACATGCGCATGCGTACATGTGCACCCAGACTGCGAGCCTCTTTGGTGGGCGGACAAATCATAATTAGCCCGTCGCCGCCGACTCCGAAATGCCGGTCGGCAATCGTCACCGCAAGTTTCTCCGGGTCCTGAATATTCTGGTTTATGGCATCCACGTAAACGTAATCGTTTCCAATGCCGTGCATTTTTGTAAATTTCATGAAAGCTCCGATAACAACGCACCAACGGCGTACCGCCGTCAGGGGCGAGACACCGTTCCGGATGGAATTGTAACGTTAATCCGGTTTAAGGGCATTCACCGCGGGAACTTGGGCATCCCGCCAGATGACCGCCGAAAGCAGATCGGTTCGGTCGCGTTGAACTATGACATCCGCCTGCGGACGCGTGGATTCCACCAGCCGCGCATTGGGCAGGTCAATCCGGCGGACCCAGTCCTTGGCCTGCTCCACTGTTTTACCGCCTGCCATATGCCGATTCATCAGATTGGTGACAATGCTGGGGCCTGGGGCTTCGACATAAACGCGAAGGTCAAACAGGTCCGCTATACCGCTGTACGGCGGCACGTTTACCAGCAGGTAATTTCCTTCGACCAGAATCAGATTATGCGATCCGGAAATGCGCAGGGCATGGGGCACCACATCGTGAAGTTTGCGGTCGTAATCCGGCCAGCTTAGCTTCTCATCGCAACGGCGGATGTGCCCAAGCAGGCCGCGGAGCGATTCAACATCAATTGTTTCCGGAGCGCCTTTGCATTCAATCATCGGAATGCGATCACCATTCCGCATTAAAAGCGTTTTCTGATTTAATACATGTCCCGGAAAATGAAAACCATCCATCGGCAGGGCAATCGCCTCGCTGCCGGGAATAAAACCCTTTGACGCCATCCATGCGATCTGGGCGGCGAAAAATGATTTGCCCGAACCCGGTGGCCCCACCACGGCCACCATAAGGCGTTGGGAATGTAATTTCTGAAGTTCCACAAGCTGAGTCAGGAACGGCCGCCAGCAGTCGTTCCATTCCGTAGCGCGAATGTGCATGACCGTTTCACGGCCGCCAAATTTCAGCCCGACATCCTTATTCAG
>JAJZOA010000338.1 GCA_021852225.1 Planctomycetota bacterium | reverse complement strand
GCAGTACCAACACAAGCATTTCCGGTATGCGGAATAAATTCCGCAGCATGACCGCCGCGAACCCCGGCTTTTTGCCCTCTTCCGACACCACTCGCAGCGAAAATAAAAACTTTCCGATTGACCGCGCGAAGAATATTTCTCCCAGCGTTACATGAGCTTCGTAAATTCCCAGAAGCACCAGCAATTGTCCGTTCAGAAACAGCTTTTCGGGCGAAAAAATCACCGTGTGAATCTGTCTGGCCAGTGGCATCCAGGCAGCCTGGCTGTATAAATGATAAATCACCATCAGAATCGCGGCCGCGATGCCCATGTCCACCAACGCCGCGCCAAACCGCACATAAAGCCGGGCTACCACAAAATTATCCGACAACGCCCGCGCATCCGTTGGTGTTTTACGCTGCCAGAGCGAAAGAATCATCAGCAGCACCAATCCCATGATGACCATGCGTTCATAGTTCTGCGGGCCGTTATTCTGTCCGCTGACCGGTGTAATGGGACCGACCGGTACCGCGGTTCCACCGGTTGATGTCAATTGCAGTTCATGCAGTTTTCCACCCGTTCCGCGCGATACCACATATATTCGCCCCGCGCAACCCGCCGCCGCCGGCATATCCGCTGCATTCGGCGGGTCCGCTGGCATCGTAGCGCTTGGCCGCGGCCAGATGCCGACCGTCCATTTACCGACCGCCTGTGTCACCGCCGCGCCATGTATCCGCACCAGATTTGGGCTTGCCTGGGTGCTCCATAGCAGCAGCAATTTTCCGCCCAGCGTCACGGGCATGACATTCAACGTACCCGCTGGTAATGGAAGTATCAGCGGTTGCCCTAAGTGGATTGTCGCGGTCGGGCTGGTCGTCGTGGCGGGCGCCGCGGTGTGAAACAATTCCTCACGCGAAGAACTCCGTCTGATCAGCCATATTGTTTTTGCCACTGCAACCATTCCCGGCCAAGCAGCCGGATTTTGCCGGCTCGGCGGTCCCCCAAGCCCATCTATTTTCGTTGTCGCGTAGCCGCCGCCCGCCGCCCTAAGCAGATACCATCCTTCCACCGGTAGGGCGATCGGCGGCTTAACGGCAGCGGCAATCGGCTTGCCCGTGGCCTGCTTTGCCGCCGGCGCATGAACGGGTTTGCCCGCCATCTGCGTGGCGGCTCCCGCTGTCTTGGCGTTGGCTTTTATATGAACGGATAGTAGAGGTGGCGGAAGTCGGCCATATCCCAATACCGTTAACTGATCGGATTCATTCACCGCCGCGACCGGAAAAATTCCCTTCGGCAACACCGACAGCAGGCGGTGCCGATAAATGCCATATTTCTGGATGGTTCCATTTAAAAAAAGGAGCTCAACATGCCGGTGCGCTGCGGAATTCCGGCCCGGTGCGGAAAAAAAGCCTGCCCGTTCAGGCTGGCCGGCTGGAAACCTGCGTGCCAATCCGGCTTCGCCCGCGGAATTATCTGTTGACGCACTGGCCGCGCACAGTGGTGTATCCAGAAATAACCCGCCGGATATCCGCGTCCATGGTGCCGTGCCGCCCTTTTTTCCGGGCGTATGCAGCAGCAGCGCAAAGCCCGGCTGCGTCGGTTTGCTGGCAATGGTGGATGGCACAACCAGCCACAGATTTGCCCCGGCTCCACATAATATCAGATGGGCCCCCGGCGCAGCGCCAACCGCCCCCTTGGTCGCTGGCCTCACCGGCGCGGCTACTGGAGCAGGTGTAGTCGGCGCGGCGGCAAAAATCGCCGTTGACCAGACCATCCCTGCCAGAATACAGATCAGCCCCTGCAATACTTTTCCATTCGCCATGGAAGTATTGTAAACCGCCTTGCGATTTCCTACACCTCCCGAGCCACAGGAGCCTTCAATGGAATCCGTCCAAGGCAACAAAATACCGGCAAATTCAGACTAATTGAGTTGGAAAATGGATTTCCGTCGCAGTCGCGAATCAACAGCTTTGTGGCCCACGATGGCCGCCCTGCAAAGACACAACGCCCGCAAGGGATTCAGAAAAAATCCTTCGGCCATTTACGCGCGCACTTCCAGCCCCTAAGTTTTCACACTCGCGTTGCATCTCATCTTCTTGTGCTATCATCACCATCGCACACCCAATGCCGACGATTCACAATACTGCTGCAAACTGAAATTACAAATCCTCTGCGTCCCTCCGCGTCCCCTGCGGTGAATTTTGTTTGCCGAAGTGCCACGCGTGCTTCCATAAGCAGAAGAGCAAAGTGCAATAACCGCAAGCCAATGATCATCAGCACGACACAAATGCGCACCGGAATAAACTAATCCACAGATTCCACAGATTCCACAGATTCCACGGATTTTGTTTCCATGCGCAAATTGGCGGGAGTTCTATTTTTCTGTTCATAGATCGTCGGTTGTTGTAAAAGACCACAGCGGAGGCGGATAAACTGTCATACCGGTATCCGCCGCCAATATCCTGTCAGAAGGCACGGAATCAACAGCTAAATTCAGTGAAACACATGCCGCAGGCCAAAATAACTTGGGAAATCACTTTGGGGGTCGGGAGGTGTAGGAAATCGCAAGGC
>JAJZOA010000189.1 GCA_021852225.1 Planctomycetota bacterium | reverse complement strand
CCTGCGGCAACTGGAGGCGGAACTGGCCAGAGGGCAAGCGGAACTTGACCAGATTATTAAATCCGGGCAATCAATGGTGCGTGAAGAGGTCACTGCGGAGGAAATCGCGGGCGTGGTGGCGCGATGGACGGGCATACCGGTCACCAAAATGCTGGAGGGAGATCGCCAGCGGCTGGCCAAAATGGAATCGTTTCTGGAAAAACGCGTCGTCGGACAGGTGGAGGCGGTAAAAGCCGTCAGTGCCGCGGTGCGCCGCAGCCGCGCGGGACTGGGCGACGCGCGCCGGCCGATCGGCAGTTTCATGTTTCTGGGTCCCACAGGCGTGGGCAAAACGGAATTATGCAAGGCTTTGGCGGAATTCATGTTTGACACCGAAGATGCGATGATACGCATTGATATGTCGGAATTCATGGAACCGCACAGCGTGGCCCGGCTTATTGGCGCGCCGCCGGGATATGTGGGTTACGAAGAAGGCGGCGTTCTGACCGAGGCTGTGCGACGCCGTCCGTACAGCGTCATTCTTTTTGATGAAATTGAAAAGGCCCATCGCGATGTGTTCAATGTGCTGCTCCAGGTGCTGGACGACGGACGCCTGACGGACGGCCAGGGGCGCACGGTGGATTTTAAAAATACGCTTCTGGCCATGACCAGTAATCTGGGCAGCGGAGTGATTCAGGAACTTGCCGGAAAAGAAGGGGCGGAATGGGAAATAGAGGCGGGCGTGCGCGAAGCATTGAAACAGCATTTCCGGCCGGAATTTCTAAACCGTGTGGATGAAATCGTGATTTTTCACACGCTTAAGAAGTCGCAATTGGCTGAAATCGTGAAAATTCAGCTCTCGCACCTCGAGGCTCGCCTTGCGGGCCGGGGGAATGCCCTCGTGGTGACGGAGAAAGCCCGGCTGGAGCTTGGTCAGCAGGGGTATGATCCGACCTTCGGGGCCCGACCTCTCAAGCGGGTTATACAGCAGCAGATTGAAAATCCGCTGGCGGAAAAAATTCTGGCCGGCGAATTACCTGAGGGTGCGGCCATTACCATTGATGTGGACCGGCATGGGCGGTTTGAATTTGGCGTGGCGGAGAAATAAGCGGCTGGCCGTGAGATGGTTCTAGTGGCTGATTGCCCACGTGGCCATAGCCGCTTGCAGTGTTCGTCCCGGACAGTCGGTTGGCGTATCGGCAAGCGCTGTGTGGGTAAAGACGCTGGAACTGGGCATTGAGTAAATAATGCCCAGCCAGTCCAGAAACTGCTGAAGGGTCGTTAACTGCAGTTGGGCCGGTTCCTGCAGTTCAAAGTTTCCCAATATCACAATTCCCAGATTGCCCGCGTTGTGGTTTTTCACATGGGCACCCTGGTATTTCAGCGATCGCAATTGCCAGACACGACCGGCACGGTCCACAGCGAAGTGATAGCCGATATCAGCCCAGCCTCGCTGCCCGTCGCCTTTGCCCGTGTGAAATTGGCGGATACGCTCAAGATAATCCGCGGTTTCGTTCAAAGCCGTTGGCAAAAATGGCTCGGAGAAGCCGCTATGGTGCAGGGTGATGCGACAGACCCTGCCCAGCGGCTTCATTTCTGATACGCGCGGCGCGGCATAAGTGAACATGCGTCTGGGCATAAGGGAAAACGGGAGAAGACCATCCTGTGGCGGCGCCGCGATTCGCCAGGGGAACCAAATATCGGCGTGCTCACTGGAGGTCAGTGTCCTGACACCGTGGTCGTTGCTCATTGTGCACCGTCATCATTGTGGTGTGGATACGCCCTTTGCTTACTGGTCAAGTGGCGCGACGGTAAACTGCTGGCCACCGATCGCGGCCTGCGCCATCAGCCCTGCGGTGGGCTTGGTATATACCACAAGTCCATGTTCATAATTGGAGGCGGTTCCGCTACCGGCCTTGATTGCTACGGCAGTGGCCCGTGCGTCAAAGGAAACCGCCCCGATCTTAAAGTCCTGCAATGCGGCGGCGTTCTGAAACAGAATTAATTCGCGAAAGCTTTGGCCGCCAATTTGTGCGCCAAATGTTCCTTGGGTCATGCGAACATAACCGACCAGTTGCCCCTGTCGGAAAAGTTCGCCTCGGCCTTCTGCTGCGCCGAAAACCAGCGCACCGGCGCCAACCGAAGGCAGCACGGCGTAGCCATAGGCGTGGGCGATCTGTTGAGCGACTGCCGGGCTGGAACCTTTGAATTCAGCCAGTGCTTCGGCAACCTGAGCATCCATGGCGGACTTGCCGTAGCTGGTCACCGGGGAAATCGGGTGTTCTGAACAGCCTGCAACAGGAATGATCGTCAGTGCGGCAAGTACCAGAGACGAAAAAACCAGCGAAACAGTACGCATGTAATGCTCCTTAAAAAAAATAAGCCGGGCCTTTTTGCGCCAAACCAAAAGCCCGTTGTTTTTATTATAGCACGCGAAAGGCGTGGATGGCGTTTTTTTTTGCAAAAGATAAAAATTTACGCGGATCGGAAATCAAAGGCAGATTTATTAAGGATCGCAGCGTCTCGGAATTTTTGCCAGGAAGGTGTTTCACACCTAACTGACTTGTGGAATAGCGGAA
>JAJZOA010000056.1 GCA_021852225.1 Planctomycetota bacterium | reverse complement strand
TACGCACGCGACAGAACCCGCCCGTACCACTGGTGGGCCAGACGTAGCCGGCAAGCATGCGCATAAGCGTTGATTTACCTGAACCATTCGGCCCGACGATGGCCCCGCTGGCACCGGCCGCCAGACGCCAGGTTATATTCTGGAGAATCGCACGGTCCGCACGATTCAGACAAACATTTTCCAGTTCAAACGAAAAGGCCGGCGCGGCAATGGGCGGCGTTTCGGCTGCCCTCGCGGCAATTTCTGATTTTGGCAAGCCCATGCTTTATCCCGATGCAAGTGCCCGAAGTTCATGCCAGTCGGCGGAAAGGCAATGTTAATCTGAACGGATTATTCGGGCAATCTGATAGGGGTTGCGCGAAAAGGCAGGGATGCGGCCGATCGCTTCCGTCGGCCCGGCGATCCTGCGTGGTGCGGCCATTGACAATTTGCCAGCGACGGCGAAATTATTTCGAAGGCGAAAAATTAGATGGACCGCGGGGTTGGCGTCTTTGGCGGTTGTATCCTGCCGGCGTGACGGCTTGCGCCAAACACCCGTTTGACGAGGCAAAATGCCGGTTCGGCTTGTGCGGCACTTCGATCGACGGGCGTTTATAATACAGTGTCTTTCGATTTAAGAGGTTCAAAAATGAATGGAATGAATCCCAAGGTGGATGGATATGTGAGAAAATCCAGCGCATGGCGGGATGAATTGGGAAAATTACGAACGATCCTTATAGGTTGCCAATTGACCGAAGAAGTGAAGTGGCGCCATCCCTGTTATACATTTGGCACCAGGAATATTGTGATAACGGGACGATTTAAAGAATACTGCGCTCTTACGTTTGTTAAAGGCGCGTTGTTAAAAGATCCCCATGGCATTCTTAAAAAGCCCGGAGAGAATACCCGGATTGCGCGCGTGATTCGGTTCACCGGAATCCAGCAAATATTGAATCTGGAATCCATTTTAAGAGACTATATTTACGAAGCGATTGAAGTGGAAAAAGCTGGATTAAAACTGACTTTGATCACGAATTCAGACCTGATATTTCCGGCGGAATTTAAAAAGAAATTGGAGGACCTTCCCGCGCTCAAAACCGCTTTCGAGGCATTGACACCCGGAAGACAAAGAGCCTACAACCTCTATTTTTCCGCAGCCAAGCAATCCAAAACCCGGCTGGCAAGGGTGGAAAAATGCATGGGACGGATTTTGCGCGGCAAGGGATTTAACGATCTTTAATTCCGCCAAATGTTTCGGGGAATGACATGCAATCGGATTGTCATATCGGCATTTTATTATTCGCAAACCGCAGACCATCGGCCAAGCGGCATTTTCGCTCTGGGCGGTGGAATCAGGATGCTTTTCGCACCGGCGAGATTGGATAAAGCCAAAGCGCCAAAGCTGGGGCGAATGTTCGTCACCCGAGCCTTGGTTATTGGCTGTCTGTAAATCGACGAACCTTCGGGCCTTGCATTACGGCAAAATGGCTGGAACGCCGGCCACTTCGCCGAAGGGCTTTTCCAGGCCATATACCAGCCGCGCGGCCCGCACGGTGTTGCGAAGCAACATGGCCACAGTCATGGGGCCGACACCGCCGGGAACCGGCGTTATCCAGCCGGCAATGGGGTGCACGGAATCAAAATCCACATCGCCCACCGTGCGCCAGCCAGAGCGGCCTTGAGCGTCCACGGAGGCGACGCGGTTAATACCGACATCAATGACCACGGCTCCGTGGCGAATGTGCCGCTGGTCAATGAGTCCGGGTTTGCCCACAGCCACCACCACCACATCCGCACGGCGGGTATGGGCCACAAGATCGCGCGTGTGAATATCGCAAAGCGTGACGGTCGCACCGCGTTCAGAAAGTAAAAGCGCCGTCGGTTTGCCGGTGATGCGGCTGGCCCCCACCATTGCCACTTCGCAACCGGCGAGCGGAATACCAGTGGATTCAATTAACGTAACGACCGCCAGCGCGGTACAGGGGGCAATAATGGAATGGCCGTACACCACATGGCCAATGTTACCGGGATTAACCCCCTCCACATCCTTGAGCAGATCAATGGCATATTGTGACTGTTGGGAATTAATTTGAGGCGGCAACGGCATGTGGAGCATAATCCCGGTAACAGACGTATCCCGTGCCAAGTCCCCAAGAAGGCCGTCAAGTTCCTGCTGCCGGACCGATTGGGGTAATTCGCGGAGGGTGTATTGAATGCCAAGTTCCCCACAGGTCCGGGCTTGATTTTCCGCGTACACGCGCGCCGCCGGCGACTGGCCGGCCAGCACGGCGACCAGCCGAATGGGCAGGCCTTCTTCACGAAGCTTGTGGACTTCGCGGGCAACATCCATTTTAATGCGGGCTGCGATGGCTTTACCATCAATTAATGCGGCATTTTGCGCCACCATTCTGGTTCTCCTGCTGACCACCCGCGGCATGCGGAAGGCGAGCAAGGAAGTATAACAACAGGCTGCCTGAGGTTCACACCGCCGAAAAATTTGCCGGTGATGGCCTTGTCATAAGCCGCTGCAACCGGTAAAGTTCCGCATTCCCGTCGTTTTGATATATTCTGTAAATTTC
>JAJZOA010000237.1 GCA_021852225.1 Planctomycetota bacterium | reverse complement strand
TCTCACGGTGCCTGACACAACGGCCTATGGTTATATTCCGTTTGAAAGCTCCAGCCCGCTGGTGGGTGGAGGGACGGGTTTGTATTCTGAAACCATTAACACTGCTGATATTTCACAGGGTTATCATTATCTGGAAGCCATCGCGTTTCGCGCCAGGCCTGGCGGCGGGCCCCCTGTATACACCGACTGGACTCAAACCATATACGTGGACACCTCCGCACCGGTTTCCGGCATTCAAAGTTTTAATCCGATTACGCCAGGCGTGAATCAGAATCGGTCACTGGTCGTGAAATCCGTTGATGGCCTTGCGAACAATATTCATGTCCTGTGGGACCTGCCCGCGGCGGACACCAATGCCCAAGTGCTTGCGATGGTGGGCAATGCCAACCAGGCTTCGCAAAGCGATACCAATTTATGGGTTATCAATGAAACAGGCCTGACCAGCGGCAACCATGTTGCCACGGTGGTCACTTACAAGCCCGATGGCACCTATAATATTCAGCGTTTCGCCGGGCTTTATACCTCCACAATATATGGCGCAGGCCTTGGAGATTTGAATTTTGACGGGCAGTACAACGTGGCGGATGTGCAGGCTTTTTCCAGCCTGATGGCCAGCAACAATTCGTTGTTTAATCCTGCCGCGGACTTTGACCACGACGGGCTGATTGGCCGTAGCGACCTGCTTGATTTTGGTGCAAAACTTGCATCTGTTGGTGCCAGCAGCCAGACAATGCAGGCCTATGACGCTTTGCTGGCGCAATATCCGGCAACATCACTTTCCGTGGCGGTACCCGAACCGGCGGAGATCGGCATTCTGCTGCTGGGACTCGTTCCATTGGTATTGCCGGGCCGCTCGAAATTTCGCCGAACAGTCTGATTTTAAGACCTGTAAGGAGGCTATCCCATGTTTAAGCATGTTTCACACAGAGAAGGATTTACCCTTATCGAACTTCTGGTGGTGATCAGCATTATCGCATTGCTGATCGCCCTCCTTCTGCCGGCTCTGGCCGCGGCGCGAAAGGAAGCGAGTTCCACCGTCTGTCTGTCCAATGTGCGGCAGATTGTTCTTGCGGAGGTGGAATTTTCGCAGCAGCATAACGGCTTTATTCAGCCGGATACCGATTCGAGTATTATGCAATACACCCTGACGCCGGATGCCGACCACACCACTTTCTCTTACCGCTATCAGTGGTACAACCCCGTCACCAGACAATATGTGAACACCGGCGGGGCGGTGCTTAATGACTGGGCCAGTGCGCTGGTGCCGTTTCTGGGCGGCCAGAACGACCAGAGCTTTATGAATTTTGGAAATAATGGGGCAGGTTCCAAGGTTTTCCTGTGTCCCAGCGATCCAACACTGGCGGATCAATATCCCGGTTATCAGTTGTTTAACAACCTGCAGGTTGGCAGCGGATCGGGCAGTACAAATGAACCGACGCCCGCCGGTTATCCAGGCTATTTTCAGGGCTATTATCCGGTTTCGTACGGAATCAATGCCGATATCGCCTCGGCTAAATACAACGGTTCTTATGGCGCGTTTAATCCGGGTTGGGGTTTCCAGATTGCCGCCGGGCCGGTTGCGGCATCCGGGCTTACCGCGCCGTGGGGGTGTCGTCTGACCGGAATTCCTATGCCGACAAAAACGCTGATGTTTGCAGACTGCGGCGTGCGGCCGAATCCGGGTGGCCTGGATGCCCAGGGCAGCAATGGTCTGTTTTATTGTGACGAAACCTATTACACCACCGCGTTTGATACCGGCGCAGGACTGCCCGCGACAGTAAATCTGTGCACATTGCGGGCCGTGGCCGATGACGGTGCGCTTCGTGACCGCATTCCCATGGCGCCCGCGGCGCTTCCGCTGCCCACTGGCGATACCAACATAGGCCTGGGTTTTGACCGCCATGGAAATCACATTAACGTTGGATTTGTGGATGGCCATGCCGCGGCGGTGACCCCGTCTGATTTCAGTAATGTATATGTATCGCCATATGGCGGCGGTTAATCTCCTGGCCTTCTTCCGACTGACGCGGCCGGTCGTCATCAAGCCGGGGAGACGCGGAGTCGCCAGGCTATCCCTTTGCCTGCGGGCCATATTTTGGGCGCGCCGTGAAGCGCAAGGCGGGCGCGCGGCCAAACAAACCTCAGTCTGGCTGCGGCTGTTTACGTTGTAATCAATATCGTATTACCGAAACGCCCGTGCATTTACGTTCCGATGGCGCTGTCGCCGAATCCGCGGCCGGCGGTTTTAACTCGCCCGGTGGCAATTCTGCAACGGTGTGTCGTGATAATGCGGTGGTTTTCGGCGCCGATATATGCGCCCGACAAGGCAATCGTTCCAGCCAGTGGCGATCGGGCCCGTAGCGGAGTTACCAAAGCTGCTGAAGCCTTCGATGTAAAGTGCGCATCAGGCGATCGGCGAACTGACAAGCCACGAGGTGGGGCAACACGTGGGTGGGCGAATATCAATGCACCCGTTCGCAAAATAGTATCGTGGTTACAAGAAAATGATTGCTAAATGGCGGCGAATATCTTTGCGGCAGCGGATTGTTTGATGGATGGAAATAAC
>JAJZOA010000085.1 GCA_021852225.1 Planctomycetota bacterium | reverse complement strand
TAACGCGCGATCAGTTTCTGCAAATTAATCAGCAACAGGAAGATATGGGCGAAGCGCTGTACGCCAATCCACGGAATACCGCGGCGGGAACTTTGAAACTACTTGATTCACGCTTGGTGGCCGCCAGAAAGCTGCGGTTTCTTCCACATGGCCAAGGACAGGTGGAAGGGTTTGATTTTGTCGGCTATCGGATATGGCTGAATTATCTCTCTGATCTGGGATTTGTTTTGGCACCGCACATCACCATGGTGGACGACATAGCGGCTGTGCAGGAATTCCTGACGCGATTTGCGGACATTCGCCGCAATTTGCCGTTCGATACCGACGGCGTAGTGATAAAAGTTGATTCCTTGGCCCAACGGCGCGAATTGGGATCTACGTCACGTGCGCCGCGCTGGTGCATTGCATATAAATATCAACCGGAACAGGCTACGACCCGGTTGGCGCGTGTGGTATTCCAGGTGGGCAAGACCGGAACCATTACGCCGGTCGCTGAATTTGAACCGCCGGTGTTTATCAGCGGAACCCAGGTGTACCGCGCAAGCCTGCATAATTTTGATGAAATTGTGCGAAAAGATATTCACCTGTTCGACTATGTGCTGGTCCAAAAGGCCGGCGAGGTGATTCCTTATGTCGTGGGGGTGGCACCGGTCCAACGGCCCGCCGACGCCGTGGCGATAAAGCCGCCCGAGCAATGCCCGTCTTGTGCGACCGCAACGGTCCGTGAGGGCGGTTTTGTACGTTGCATGAATGCGGCTTGCCCGGCACAGCTTGCGGAACGCTTGCGATATTTTGGCGGTCGCCGACAGATGGATATTGAAAACCTTGGCCCGGCGATTATTGAACAACTTATGACAGCTGGACTGGTCAGGAGTATTCCGGACCTATACCGCCTTTCGTTGACTCGGCTTGAGGCCCTGGAACGCATGGGGGCGAAATCTGCGGAAAATCTGCTCCAGGGTATTGAAAAAAGCAAAGCGCGCGGACTTGAACGGCTGCTCGGCGGACTTGGAATTCGCCACATCGGCACCCGCACTGCGGAACTGGTGGCCGCCTGTTTTCCGTCGCTTGAAGCGTTGCGAGCCGCATCGCCTAATGCTTTCCAAACGGCCGAAGGAGTCGGCGAGGTCGCGGGGCAATCGCTTTACGACTATCTCCATAATCTCGGCGGACTGGTTCTGCTGGAGGAACTCGCGGGGTTGGGAGTAAACACCAACGCGGCACGGGCGACAACGCAGGCTATGGACGGGCCCTTAAGCGGAAAAACTGTCGTGGTGACCGGTACTCTGGAAAAATTTACACGAAGCCAGATACGGAGTTTTATTGAAAAGCTGGGTGGGAAAGCGGGGGAATCGGTAAGTAAATCGACCGCTTTTGTTATTGCCGGTGCCGAAGCAGGCGGCAAACTGGAAAAGGCCCGCAAACTGAAAATTCCGATTCTTGGAGAGCGCGAATTTCTGGACGCCTATCCGGACGCGGTGGACTGAAGGTTGCGGGCTTAAGGCTAAGCCCTGCTGGATAATGGCCCGCGTATGTGAATAATCAGGCTTACCGTCTTGCTGGTGTGGGCCGGCCCGGTCATGTTTCCTATCAATACAGTGGATGAAAAGCCGGAATGACCGTTCGCAATATCGTTTGAATGACGTGGTGCCAAAAATCGATGGCACGCAAAACAAAAATATGGACGCGCGCAACAGGGCCAAAAGCGCCTGGGCGGGTTGCCAAGCGGGCGGCAAATGCGCATGATATCCCGCTTGGCTTATGAAGGAGCGTTTTTATGGCCCAGACCCAAAGTGTAAAAAAGATCGTCCTTGCCTATTCCGGCGGACTGGACACCTCGGTCATTCTTCCCTGGCTCAAGGACAACTACCCCGGTTGCAAAGTGATCGCGTTTGCCGCGGAACTTGGCCAGGGGGATGAACTTGAGGGCATTAAACAAAAGGCGCTGGCCAGCGGGGCCGACAAGTGTATTGTCAAAGACCTGCGAGAGGAATTCGCCCGCGACTACTGCTTCCCCATGCTGCGGGCTGGTGCAGTATATGAACATACATATATGCTTGGAACATCCATTGCCAGGCCGCTGATTGCCAAATATCAGGTGCAAACGGCGCTCAACGAAGGAGCGGATGCGGTTTCGCATGGTGCAACAGGCAAGGGCAATGATCAGGTGCGGTTTGAACTGACTTATATGGCGCTGGGGCCGGGATTGAAAATAATCGCGCCATGGAAAGACGACCGGTTTGAACTCCGCAGCCGCGAGGCAGCCATTGAATATGCAAAGAAAAAAGGCGTTCCAATTGCCCAGAGTATAAAAAAAATATATTCGCGCGATCGTAATTTATGGCATATTTCACATGAAGGAGCGGACCTTGAAGACCCGGCAAACGAGCCGTTGGATAACCTGTGGGTCATGAGCGTGCCGGTGGGCAAGGCGCCAAGCCGCGCTGAATTTGTGACGGTGGATTTCCAGGCCGGAACCCCGGTCGGCGTGAACGGCAAAAAGCTTGCGCCCCACAAGATTATCGAAACACTCAATGCCCTTGGCGGCCGGCATGGCGTGGGCCAGACTGATTTGGTGGAAAACCGCCTGGTCGGTATGAAAAGCCGCGGTGCGTATGAAACGCCGGGCGGCACCATTCTGCTGACGGCGATCCGCGGACTTGAATCGCTTTGCCTGGAGCGGGAAACCTTGCATTACAAGCAGCAGGTGGCGCTTAAATATGCGGAACTGGTTTATTATGGACAATGGTTCCATCCCCTGCGCGAGGCACTGGATACGTTCGTAACCCATGCCATGCGCCATGTAACCGGACGTGTAAAGTTGCGGCTGTTCAAGGGGCGCGCGACGATTGCGGCGATCACGTCGCCCCACAGTCTGTATCAGAAGGACCTGGCCAGCTTTACCATGGGCGACGAATATGATGGTAAAGATGCCATCGGCTTCATCAAGCTCTTGGGCCTGCCAATGAAAGTTCACGCGATGGTGAATAAGTCCTAACGCCGCCCAACGAGCGCCAAAAACCGATGAATTCGCCATTTTGGTGGTTTTGACCAAATTGCTCACCGTAAATGGCCGATAATTGATGCGGCGACCGCCAATACCTCGGATTTACGCGATCAGGCGGTATGCAAAAAACTTTGAAAGGTTGCGACGCATTGCCGCTGATACCTAACAGGAACAGATTTGTATGAATGATACATCACCCCGGCGTGCGCTAATTACCGGTATAACCGGCCAGGATGGGTCGTATCTGGCCGAGTTCCTGCTGGCCAAAGGGTATGAGGTGCATGGAATCATACGCCGCTCCAGTAGTTTTAACACGGAACGGTTGGCTCATATTTATCAGGATCCGCATGAAAGCAGCCGACGGCTGCACCTGCATTATGGCGATCTGACGGACGCTTCGTGTATGCGGGATATTCTTACGCGGTGCCAACCGCAGGAAGTTTACAATCTTGGGGCCCAATCGCACGTTCGCGTGAGTTTTGATCAGCCGGTCTATACCGTCAGCGCCGACGCGCTGGGCACGCTGATGCTGCTGGAGGCAATCCGCGAGGTGAAACTTCCGATTCGCTTTTACCAGGCTTCAAGCAGTGAAATGTTTGGGAAAGTGATGGAAACACCGCAGAAGGAAACCACACCGTTTCATCCACGCAGTCCGTATGCCTGTGCGAAAGTCTATTCATTCTGGCAGGTGGTGAATTACCGGGAAGCCTACGGAATGTATGCATGCAACGGTATTTTATTTAATCATGAATCACCGCGACGCGGCGAAACCTTTGTAACCCGCAAAGTGACCCGTGCGGCCACCCGCATTAAGCTCGGCCTGCAGGACCGGTTATATCTGGGCAATATGGAGGCCAAACGCGATTGGGGATTTGCCGGTGATTATGTGGAGGCCATGTGGATGATGCTGCAACAGCCGACCGCCGAAGATTTTGTCATCGCTACCGGAGAAACCTACAGCGTCCGGCACTGGGTGGAGCTTTGCTTTGGCCTTCTGGGAATGGATTACACAAAATTTGTTGCCACAGATGAGCGTTACATGCGGCCTTCGGAAGTGGATCTGCTGTTGGGCGATTCAAGCAGGGCACGGCAGCGCCTGGGCTGGAAACCGCGGGTAAATCTTGAGTCGCTGGCACGCATGATGATTGACCATGATATGGAACTCGCGGAACAGGAAAAGTTGATCCGGTCTCACAGGGCGCGCAGCCGATAATGGAATTAGTACCAATTCGGTTCGGAAGGATGCTTGGATGAAATATCTGATAACCGGTGGCGCCGGATTTCTGGGGCGGGTGTTTTGCCGTAAATTAAATGAAATGGGTGTGCCTGAGGGGGATATTTCCGTGGTGCGCAGTGCCGATTGCGATCTGACCCGGCAGGAACAGACCGAACGGCTGATCGACCGCATGCGGCCGGATGTCATTGTGCACATGGCCGCACGGGTGGGCGGAATCGGGGCGAATCGGGCAAATCCGGGATATTATTTTTACGCCAACATGGCCATGGGTCTGAACCTGCTGGAAGCCGCGCGGTCGTGCGGTGTCAAAAAATTTGTCCAGGTGGGAACCATTTGCGCCTATCCAAAATTCACACCGGTGCCGTTTCGCGAGGAAAATTTATGGGATGGCTTTCCCGAGGAAACCAACGCTCCTTATGGCATTGCAAAAAAAGCTCTGCTTACCATGTGTCAGGGCTACCGGCGGCAATATGGCGTGAATGCCATTTATCTGCTTCCGGTGAATCTCTACGGCCCAGGCGATAATTTTGATCCGGCCAGTTCGCACGTGATTCCCGCCCTGATTCGGAAATTTGTCGAAGCCCAGGCCGCCGGTCGGCACGAAATAGTTGCATGGGGAACGGGCAAAGCCTCTCGCGAATTTCTATTTGTAGATGATGCGGCCACGGGCATTGCGCTGGCCACGTTGAAGTACAATAACCCTGAACCGGTGAATTTGGGGGCGGGACGAGAAATATCAATTTTTGATCTGACTTCACTGATCGCAAAACTCAGTGGCTTTAGCGGCAAAATTGTGTGGGACGAAAGCAAACCGGACGGTCAGCCGCGGCGCTGCCTGGACACCAGCCGAGCACGGGAATGTTTTGGCTTTTCCGCTGCAACGCCCTTGGAAGAGGGTTTGGCCAGAACAATAGCCTGGTACCGGGCCAATCATTGAGGGACGAACACAAGTGGGGCGGCTTGGATTTCTGGTGGATGTTCGTTCCCCATGGTGGCGGTGGGATTGTCCGGTGAGGCACTCACCGCCTATGATGTTCCCAATGGCTGATGCATCAACAAATACTCCCGGCGCTATTTCCATCCGCAATGTGGACAAAGTTCACCGTCAGGGTGTTCATCAGATTCAGGCTCTGAATCAGGTGAGTTTGTCGGCGGCGGCCGGGGAATTTGTGGCGATCATGGGGGCCAGCGGATCTGGAAAATCCACGCTGCTCCACCTGTGTGCGCTTCTTGACAAGCCGGACCGTGGAGACATCGAAATTGCCGGCCTTTCGCTGGCAACACTGACCGAGACGCAGGCCGTCCAATTTCGTCGCCGGACGGTGGGCATTATTTTTCAACAATTTAATCTGATTCCATCTCTGACGGTCGAGGAAAATATACTGTTGCCCGCCCGACTGGCCCGCGATTGCGGAAAAGGCACTGTGGAATGGTCGGGTGAACTCATCGAAAGGCTCGGTCTTTTACCCAGAAAGCGCCACCGTCCTGACGCCTTATCCGGTGGCGAGCAACAACGCACCGCAATTGCACGCGCGCTGGTTATGCGGCCACCCGTGATACTTGCCGACGAACCAACCGGCAATCTGGATTCTGTAAATGCGGGCCATTTCTGGAAACTTCTGGCGACGGTTTTGCCTTCGCTGCGGGCCACAGTCCTACTGGTAACCCATGAACCTACCGCCGCGATGCAGTCGCAACGTGTGGTTGTGCTGCGCGATGGCCATGTGGCTGGCGGCTTTTTGATAGAGGAAGTGCAGCATGCAGCCGGTCTGGCAGCTCGCTATCAGGAACTGGCGCGCTAAGCCGGCACGCGGCATTCTGGTCGCGCTGGTGGTGCTGCTTGCGGTGGCACTGGTCACACTGACCAGCCTGCTGCTGGCCGGGGCGCGGAACCATTTTGAACAACGCATGACCGGCTGGCTGGGCAGTGTGGATGTGCGACTGCGTCCTCTGGTGGCAAAGGCCGGCCAGACGCTTCCGCGAAAACTTCTTCGCACGCTAAGGCAAAATTCAAAGGTGCAAACAGCGGGGGGGCAGGCCCAGGTTTACGCACAATTTATTTTCCGGAAGCACGCGATTATTGCACCCCTTACCGGCCTTTCATGGCCGGCCATGGGAAAATTGCATCCGCTGCAAATGGTGCGGGGCAAATTGCCGCGCCGAACGACGCAGGGGTGGAATCAGGAGATTGTGCTGGATGGCGGCCTGGCCAGCTCGCTGCATGTGAAGGTGGGCCAATCAATTCTAATTCGGCTGACGGCCGCAAAGACGCGGCGCGTCCTGGTGTGCGGACTTGCGAGCCGATCCGCCGTGAAAAGATTTTTGGCCCAGCCCCACGGATATGTAAGCATGGGGTTGTTGGGCGACATTGTGCATGGTCCTGTTGGTTTGACACAAATTGACATTCGTTTGAAAACTGGCGTGAATAAAAAAAGTTTTGTCGCTCGGCTTCAGAGACAGCTTGGACCGGCGGTAAAAATTGTGACTGCGGGTGGATCGCGAGCCGCATTTGCAAAGATACAGCAGATATTTAACAGGCTAACGGTTCTGACCGTTGTACCGGCGGCCATCGGGTGCGGGATGTTCATCATGGCCATTATGCTGATCGGCTTTGCCGAACGCGTACGCTATCTTGGGCAATTGCGCTGCATCGGGGCGAGCCGTGGCCAACTGGCGGCGGCCGTGATATGCGAAACAGCGATGCCGGCGTCGTGTGGAATTCTGGTGGGAATTGGGCTGGCGATTCCAATGGCGGCGGCCATAGCGTTTCATTTCAGAAATATTTTTGGAATCTTGCCGCTGGATACCGCCGCGATGGCGTGGGGACTTATAAGCGGGGTGCTGGCAACCTTGATTGGTCTGCTCCTACCGCTGGGACAGGCCCTGCGGGTCAGCCCCATGGCGGCGGTGCGCGTTGCGGGCGCCGGTCCATTGCGGCGGCGGGTCTGGCCGTTATTTGTGGCAGGTGCGCTGGCCGTTACACTTCAGCGCTGTTTATGGGAAATTCCTGATAGTCGGGTGGCAGTTGGGGTCTATGCGCTGGTGGGGGCACCGCTGTTATTTTTTTCAGCCTTTGCATTTGGGCCGCCGCTGGCATCGTGGCTGGAGGGAACAGGCCGGGGCTTTTTGGGCTGGATATGGCGTATTGAAGGTGCCCTGCTGCATGGGGCCTGGAACCGCGCGCCGTATCGGGCGGGATTTTTAATCGCATCGCTGCTGTTCGGCACCGCATTTTTTATTTCCATGCGAAGTCGCGGCGCGGGATTGATTAAATCATGGGAGTTTCCCGCTCATTTTCCAGACGCATTTGTGTTCAGCCCGGTTTCACCGCTGCGGCAGAACCGACTGGAAAATCTTGCTGCCAAAGTACCGGGAATAAAAGCGGCGACCGGCTTGACCGCATTTTGGGTGACGCGCCAGAATAATGAACCGGCAAAGGCCGCGCCCAATGAAAACAGTATTCTGTTTGTGGCGGTGCAACCGCGCAGATTCAGCCGGATGGTAGGACTGCAATTTGTGCGTGGTTCAGCCGCAAAATCCCAGGCGTCGCTGCTTAATGGCACCGGACTTCTGGTGGCTACACGATTGCGGCTGGGCGCGGGCGAAATTCCAAATTCTCTGGTATTGCAGACACTGTTGGGACCACGGCGTTTTAAGGTCGCCGGAGTGGTATATTCGCGCGGAATGAGCATGGCCGCCGGATATATGCGCGTCGGGCATATGTTTCATTCGATGGCAAGTATTTCTGTATTGGGCACGCTGGCGGAATCGGCTGAATATTTTGGAATAGGTGGAGCGAATATGGTGCTGCTAAGGGTTAAACCGGGATTCAAAGGTATGGCGGTGGTAATGGGAGTTAAAGCCTTTCTGGGGCGGCCACGGCATCCGACACTGTTTTCCAATATTTTTAATTTAAAGGCAATGCAGCTTCGTGGCACCTCGGTCCGTCAGATGAAACGCCGCCTGAATGCCGTCGTGCGACGGGTGATGCAGGCAATGCTCCTGCTGGCAACGGCCGTGTTTCTGACTGGGGGAATTGGTGCCGGTATGCTGGTGGCTGCGGACATCCGGTCCAGAAGGCATGAACTCGGAATTCTATTCGCGGTAGGGGCCTCACGTGGGCAGATACTTCGTCTTCTGCTGGCGGAATTGTCGTTGAATCTGATTCTGGCGATTCTGCTGGGCAGCCTGCTTGGAATTTACATGACTTTCATGGCCACACAGGTTGATCATCGCTTGACGGGTTTTCATTCGATGCTGATTATTTCATGGATGGCCATCCCGATTGCCGCGGCCGCAACGATTATCATGGCTTTTGCCGGTGTTGGCCTGCCGCTGCTGCGCACGTTCAAACGCCCGCTACAAATGCGGTAGCCGCCGATGAGGTAGCTAAGGATCAATTAATTTTTCATCGGCGTCAGTTTTAACTCCGTTCGGCCGGTTGGTGCAAACGTTACATTGACATTCCAAGCCGCCTGGGCGGGCATACAGACTCCATTTTGGGAATTGGTGCAATAGGCATAATAAACTTCCACGTGCCATTGCGCTTTGCCGCCCGCGAGAAACGGTGATGATTTGCCTGTCTGGAGGCGAAACACTAGCGGTAAGGCTTGGGCGCCGATGGTCTGCTGGGCTACCGTGCGGCTGCCGTCGGTAATACGTATCGAAACCGGCACGCCGGGGGTCAAGTGGGTGTCGGCGGGTAAAACCACGTCCGCAGAAATTGAAATTCGAGCATCCGGCCGCAGAACAGCGGAAAGGTCGGTGGCCGCGGGCAGATGCGCTTGGACAATTGCCGATGCGGTCGCCGCCGGAATATGGAGGCCGGAAATCATGACTTCGTGCCATTGCCCGGATAACGCATTGATCATGACAATTCGTTGGTTATCGGTGTCCGCCACGAAAATGGTATGATGCCAGACAGATAGTCCGCCTGGTTCATAAAGCTGCAACGGACCGCCCGGTGTGCCGGTTCCGGGCTTTCCATTTCCCGCAAATGTTGTCACTTGTTTGGATGCGGTGCTGATCAGCCGCAATTTGTCATTGTAGGTGTCGGCTACCAGAATATTTTTTCCCAATAACGCCACACCAAGGTCGTGCTGCAAAAGTGCGGAGGCAGCCGGACCATCCTTGTCGCCAAAATCAAAAAGGCCGCGCCCAACCAGTGTGAACACCCGTTTTGCCGCAAGATTCACTCCCCGAACCGCACTATTTTCCGAATCGGCAAAATAAAGCGTGTCGCCCGCCAGAGCCAGTCCGGAAGGTTGGGCGAGCGATGCATCGGAAAGCGAACCGTTTCGCAGGCCTTCCGCGCCGGAACCGGCGAACGCCGCGGCCTGATGCGTCTTAATATTCATCCGCCAGATTTGGTGTTCGCCGGCCATGGCTATGTAAAGCCATTTTCCGCCAATGGCCAAATCCCAGGGCGAATTGATTCCCTGATTTCTTCCGATACCACCGCCGGTAAAATCAAATACTTCGTGACCTGTACCCAGCACCGTTTTCACCTGACCGGTGTTTAAGTTGATAGCGCGAATCAGATGGTTGTTGGTGTCGGCCACATAAAGTGTTTGCCCCTCCATCGCCAGTCCCTGGGGACTGCTGAATTCAGCCTTGGCGGCCGGGCCATTTAGGGTTCCACGCCGGCCGTTGCCATAAACGGCCAGCAGTTTAGACCGGCCCTCGGCATTCGGCCAGGAGGCGGCGACGATTCGGTTGTGGTCCGTATCAGCGATGAAAATGCGTCCATTGGCGTGGTCTGCCAGAACTTTTCCGGGAAACAGCAGACCACTGGCAAACTTCATTGTTTTCTGCTTTGGCAGCACCAGCGGTTGCGCCGCCAGTGAGCCATTCGCTTTGTCGGCTGCCAAGGTGTGTGCAATGGATTGTTTAAGAAGACTGTAGTTCCCTTCTCCGGAAACCGACCCGACAATTTTCCGGTTTGCACCCACGAGCACCAGTGTCGGCCAGGAATCAACACCGTAGTCGTTCCATATTCGCATATTCTGGTCCACCACAACCGGATGATCAATTTTGTATCGCAATACCGCCTGGCGAACATTTTCCGCCAGACCTTCGTTGGCAAATTTCGCACTGTGAACGCCAATAATGATAAACGGCCGACCCGCAAAATGTTTTTGCAGCCGAGCGAGTTCCGGAATAATGTGAATGCAGTTGATGCAGCCATAGGTCCAGAAGTCCAGCAGCACTACCTGCCCCTTGAGTTGATGTTTGAAACTCAGGGGAACTGGCGTGTTGATCCAGGTAAAATCAGCTGGAAAATCAGGCGCCTTTTCGGACGCCCCGGTGGTTTGTCCTAACGCTCTGCTGGAGAATGGACTGCCTTGGCCGCGCCACGTGGCCAAGCCCCATATTAAAAGTCCGGAAATGACCAGAGGTGCGGTAAAAAGCCAGAAACCGCGATTTTTACGTTCCGCGGCTTTGTCAGCGCCCCGACGGGAAGAAAACGGGTCAGTTGTCATAAGCCATCTCCGCAAAATTACAACACAAGATATAATAGCGCGCCACAGTTCGACACCAGCCTGAAACCGCCTGATTGGCTCGCAGTTCCTGCCGTGGCCGACCAAATTCGGCACCGCTATTGTATTGGTCTTGAACTTTGGGTGGTCCTTACACGAATCGGACTATTGCCGGCTGATTGTCTAAATTCCCGGCCCTTTATGACTGCTTCTGGAACTTGTTGGCGAAGGCTTGGGTTTCGGCTTGGTGGTGGCCTGAACCGGTTTTGCCGCTCGCTGAGCCACATAAGCCAGAATATTGCGGGCTAAAGCCTGCGCGGTGGCCGGGGAAAAGCCGTTGATGCCCCAGGTATTGGTTCCAAGCAGGCCGCTGGTCAGATCCAGTGGCGAAAAAATCACAACCCATCGCCCGTCCCGCCTGATTCCCCATAGAGGGCGACCGGAGGGTTTGTCATGCTTTTCTATTGTGAATTTGCGATAAATCAATGGTCGGGCGCGGGCACCGCCGGGAATTGTACCGGTGTACAGCACGCTGTGACGGCGAATCTGCACCAACTGAGCGTGGGGGAACAGATGGTCCATCATGCGTTCAAATGAATTGGTAAACTCTGTCTTTCCACCGCCAGAATCGGCCAGAAGGGTACCCCCATGGTCAAGGTAGCGTAGAAGAGCAGAACGCTGCGCATGTGAAAAATGAATATCGCCAACCCCCGTGAGGTGCGCCAACGGGAATTTGGCGGGATTAAGTTGCGACATCTTCTGTATGCCGGCAACAACCTGAATATCTGAAAGCATGGGCATAAGCTGAGCCATTCGGTGCCATGAACCCGGTTCGGGGTTCCAGTTTCCGGCGTATTGAACCGCCGCGACTGAAAGTTGGCGGGTAATCGCCGCAAGCTTCGGCGTAACAGCAAGAGACTGCAGTTTGTCCGCAAGGGGGGCTTTTCCAGTAGCGTAGAAATAAAGATTGGCCGCCAGTTCCCAGGAGTCTTTGCGGGCAAAATTTCGTTGCTGCCAGACGGCACTCGTATCTTTCGGGCTGATGATCCATTCATATCGCAGGCCATTGGAAATTCCCACGAGGCCGGGCGAATGTTGAAATTTGTACCATGGCTGCATGGTATAAATTGCGCTGGTTTGGACAAGCGGGCGGACCGGATATTGTGGACCGGCGACCTGTTTGCCACAGGCAATCATGGCCTGACGGAAAGCGGTGGAATTGCCATCGCACGAGCAATACACAATTCCTCCAGCTTGCACATAGGCCCGCAGTTTCGCAATGTCGCCAGCCGTGAAGTGAGGATCCTTATGGCCGGTAATAAGCAGTAAAGGCGAATCCAGCCACGCCCGGACCGGCGACCGCAAGCTGACAACCTGCCAGTTCAGAGGTGTTTCAAAATTGCGGGTCATCCAGGATGTGACGTTGGCGTCATCGCGCGGATAGGCATTCCACTGGCCGTAATACCGGGTGCCGTAATCCAGTTTATTGAAAACCACCGGATTAAGCCCGCGGGCAAGAATCAGCAGGGCGTAGGCGGTTCCGACAATGCGGCTGTCGATTCGCGGATGGTGAATATCTGATGACCAGCTTCCATCGGAGTGCTGATTGGCCAGCACATCCGCGGCGATTTTCTGATACCAGTTCTGGTCGCGAAAATTCTGAAGCCCGCAGGCAAGGCCTGTTCGCACATAACCATAAAGAGTGTACATATTTCCAGTTGTCGAATTAAAGTGGCGGTTTATCCAGCCCAGTCCGCGGACAATGGCCGGGTCCGGCGACAAGGCGGCGCCGCCACCGCTTTGCAGAAACTCGTCACAAATAAAAAGGCTGGCCAGGCCGGCGGAAGTCATCGCATGAGGCCGGCTGGAGTCGACATCCGGTGCCGGAGCATGCAGGTGCTGCCAGTAGCCCCAGGAACCCGAGGCGTACTGGCACGATTCCCAATGGCGGCGGACGCGGTGCCAGTAACTTGTCTGAACCAACAAACCACTGTGTGCGACGGCCCACATTCCCAGTACGCCATATTGCGAATTGGAATTATCCCAGTGGCGATGACTGTTGGAACCATTGGCACGCCAACTGTAGCCGTAGGCACCCTGTGGAAACAGGCTGTCGCGTAAAAATGAGCGGTCTTTTTTCAGCACCTTTATATATGCCGCTTTGGGCGGAAGCAGGGCCATGGCATTGGCCTGCAGCGAAATGACATAAGTATCTGGTGACCGCACATTGGCGACATACGCAATGGCCCGCCGCATGGGTGGCCGGAATATATTCAGATTTCGCATATGCAGGCTTTGGCCGACAGTTAAAAGCGACTCGAGCACCAGGGCGCTTTCGCCGCCCTTTTCGCCGTTGCCCTCAATGGTCAGGTCCGCCTCTTCCCACGGCTTGGGCCGCTTTTGATGCTTGAGCAGGTAATGAACGCCTTTGCGTATGGCCGAAATCACCTGCTGGCTGGAAACATCCGCACGAACGGTGCCCGCATGCACCAAAGCCAGCAGTCCAATCGCCACGC
>JAJZOA010000173.1 GCA_021852225.1 Planctomycetota bacterium | reverse complement strand
CTTGGCAGCGCTCGCCAGGGCGTGGAATGGCTTATGGAACCATTGGCTGCTAATGCTGGCCGCGGGACCTGGCGTGGTGATGCTGGCCTATACACTCTGGGCTGGCTTTCGATATTTCAAACCCCGCCCCAACCGCCGAAAGCAGGGACAGCGCATTATTCTGGCGGGCATGTTTTTTTTGTTTCTTTATGACGGGGCTTTGCTGCTGGCCAACGGCCAAAAAAATGCCGCAATGCTGATTGCCCTGTGCGCGGTGCTTTCAGTAGCGGCGTTTTTTGCCATGCGAATGACCGGAAAAGGACTGAATATACGCCCTCAATACCGCGTGACGCGGGACTTCCGCCGACTGCGTTAGCGTTTGCGATTCGGGTGATATTCCCGGTACCCGACTAAAAACCTGCCTTGTGCGATATACTTCATTCGCCGGTTGGTGCATCAGGTGGCTGACTGGGGCGTTGTAACAGCGAAGCGGCGGTGAAAATCGGGGATGTCCTGACCGGCCGCGGTAAAGCGGGACCTGATTCGGAAGTCCGAAATTAGAAAGCATAAGAACAATTATTATAAGGACGTTGCGTGAAAATTCTGGTCATCGGTGGCACAGGTCTGGTTTCCCGGCCGCTGGCCAGCGCGCTGGCGCGGCAGGGCAATCATGTCACCATATTTAACCGCGGAAAAACCGTTGGCGGCCCGGAAGTGCCCGTGGATTTCATAAAGGGCGACCGGAATAATCTGGGTGAATTTCAACAATTGCTGTCCGGTCGCGATTACGATGTGGTGATTGACATGGTCTGCTCCACCACCGCTCAGGCGCAATGCGATCAGCGCGTTTTCACCGGCAGGACCGGACATTTTATTTTCTGTTCCACAGCCGCTGTTTACGGCAACACCCAGACGGTTCTTCCCACGACCGAAGGCCAGATTCCGATGCCGATAAGCTCGGCGGCGAAGGAAAAACTTTCCGGCGAACGCATATTCATGGAAGCGCAGCGCAGCGGTCGCATGAACGTGACGATTTTTCGCCTTGGACAGACCTTCGGACCGGGTGCTGTCCTTTTGGATAATCTTGGCCCGGCGGGCGGCTGCATTGACCGGCTGCGCCGCGGCTTGCCGATAGTGGTTTGCGGCGATGGCAACGGATTGAAACAATCCATTTATTGTGACGATGCAGCGCGGGCAATTGCGCAAGCGGCGGGCCACCGGCGAACTTGGGGAGAAATCTACAACCTGGCCGGGCCGGATGTATTCACTTGGGATCAGTATACGCAAAAGGTGGCGTCCGCCATTGGCGCGCCAGCACCACGCTTTTATCATATTTCGACCGACATGCTTTTGAAAATGGCTCCTGGCCGCTATCCCATGCTGGCCGAAGCCCACCGCTTCCATGCTGTCTATGACAGCCGGAAGCTGCACCGCGATCTGCCACAATTTTCGCACAGTGTGCCGTTTGAGGAAGGCATCCGCCGCAATGTGGCTTGGATGGATGCAAACCCCGGATTTTTACCCCCCTCCCGGCACACAGATCATGACCGCTGGATCAGTCGTTTTGAAGCCCTGACCGATGGCATCCGGTCCGGGGCATTGTCCACACAATGACCGTATGGAGCAATCTCGTGATGATAAAAAATATCAGCCGATGGCAACGCCGGGTCATTTCCGCACTGCTTTTATTTGCAATATTGCCCGCATGGAATATCGTCCAAGGACGAGATATCGGCCCCGGCTGGCCTTACCGGCGACCTTTGTATGTGAATTTCGCGCGTTCCTCGGCACCGGGTTCCGCCATGGCCTGGGCGGAATTTTATACCAACAAGGCCCGACTGCCGAACGGAGCGGATTTGCGCGCCACCTCGGCCGACGGGCGATTGCTTCCCATGCGGATAATGCGAATATCCCCCTCCGACAGTCTTGTGCGAATAGCATTCGACGCCCCCGCCGCCGGACGTTACTGGGTCTGGTGGGGCAATCCATCTCCAGGGGTGGCGGGACCTGCACTGAAAATAACCCGCGGTGTGCTGATGCAGATATACACTCGCGGGCGGGGCGCGGTGCGCACGCGCCAGGAAATGCGCCGAGCGTTTAAGAATCACAATCCAATCGGAGCCTATTTTATTTCATCCATATTTCAGCGGTATAACCCGATGGGGCCGATGAACAACGACCTGATCCGGTACAGCGGAGAACTGCACATTGTGCAGCCGGGACAATATGTGTTTGCCTTTGATGTGGATGGTGCAGGCTATGTGGATCTGGATGGGCATGAGTTTCTGGAAAAGCGGGGGCTTGGATGGATGCAGGGACGGGTCCGGTTTAAACGGTCGATCCGTTTGAATGCCGGTTGGCATCGTGTGGTGGTGGGGCAATTTCACCGATGGGGTGCCTCGGGTGTGGCGCTGGACTGGCGCTATCCTGGTGTGAAATATTTTTCGCCGGTGCCCCCCGCCGCATTTGCCCCCATAGCGTCGGCACGCGCTGGAGCGCTCCGGAAAACCGCCGGAGGTTATGCCGCCGACTTTTCCATTCGCCCACAGGCCCAGATTTTTGTTCCCGCCTCTCATTATTTTCAGCGGTACAGCTTTTCCGCCTG
>JAJZOA010000019.1 GCA_021852225.1 Planctomycetota bacterium | reverse complement strand
TGCGTCCGGCTTTTCTGGCGGACTGGCTGGACATGTTGTTTATCCATTTTCGCGTGGCCCACCAGGCGCTGCGTCCGGAGGTGCCGCTGGAATTGGACCTGTATGGCGGCTGCGCCTATGTGACCCTGGCGGCGTTTACCCAAGCCCGTTTACGTCCGGTATTCGGTGGCCGCCTTACTGAATTCTTCAGCGCTCCGCTGGCCCGCCACGGTTTCCTGAATGTGCGAACCTACGTCCGCTGCGGAAATGACCGGGGCATTTATTTCCTGAGGGAATGGATTCCCAACCGAATCGCGGTTCTGCTGGGGCCGATGCTTTATGGTTTACCCTATTGCTTCGGGGCACTGAATTATCGAACCCATGCCGCGCAGGGCGTGACTTCGCGACACATGCACACCCGGGCCGCACGGTGGGACTGCCGCGCCCGGTGGACACCCACAGACAGTTTCCGTACCAGTCGAACCGGGAGCGAAGAAGATTTTCTGATGGAACGTTACACCGCATTTACCTTGCACAAAGGGCGGCTGCGGCGATTTCGTATCACCCATGCACCTTGGTCGCTGGTGGCGGTTCAAGCCGATATGACATGTGAACACCTGCTGCCCGGTGTTTGTCTGCCCGCGCATTGCGCAGCCTATTATTCAACCGGAGTTCAGGACGTGCGGATCGGGCCTCCGGAAAACGTGCACAGCTGAAATGACCCGGACAAAATCGTTGCATTCGGCGGCCAATGAAACAAAAGGCAAGCGGTCCGCAGTCGTCAAGAAAAGTCCGGATTATTAGTTGAATAGAATCTTCGCGCCGCGGATTATATTTTCTTGAAAAGCAACTTAAGAATTTTCTTTTCCAAGAGGGTATCGCGGCCGATCGTCATCCAGAATTGGCCGCCTGTATGCACGCCCGCATGACTGGCCTTAAGCGGCAAAATATTAGATCCAAATGCGGATGGCCCGACAAAGGCTACATTGCCGACATCCCCTTGCGGATTTTCCCGCCGCTGGACAAGAACCTCCACCGTAATATGGTAGCTTTCAGGCGTTTTTGCCTGCGTAATGACCAGACGAATGATTCGCCGATAGGTGTTCAACGTGCTTTCCATCAGCGACGAACCGTTGGTTGTGTCCGGTCGCCACCACTGCAAGACTTCCGGAGCCAGGCGCGGATCGGTGGAGATAATTCCCAGGCGGTGGTCCTGCCAGTTTATGTTGTAACCGAGATTGCGAATCAGGTGCACGCTTTGTCGCCAGATATGCTGATAACGGGCGATACGAACGGTTCGGGTGCTGCCATTGCGGAAATTGGCGAACCAGCGGGTGTCAGTGACTGATCGTGGCCCAATGTCTTGTGCTGTTTTCCGGGTCGTGCCAGCCGCAGCGGGGAGAGTCGAGGCACTAGCCGATGGCTGCTTTTCGCCGGCCTGGGAGCGATTGGGCATCGGCAAAGCCCAAGGTGGCCCGATAAGGGCGGGCTGAAGGGGCGTAATGCTGGTATGACACCCGGTTGAAACAAGCGTCAGAAAAAGTGTCGCAAGCAACGATACTGAACCGGTGATATTTTTGCCAAAACCATTCATGTGTGGCATTGTAACCTCACCCGACCGGTTTTCGCCACGTTAACAAAACCGCACTAAAATGTTGTGTTTTTGGCCCGATGGTTCTGGCCGCGGCGACGATGGAGTGGCGGTCAGCACCATATATAGAATAGCGATGCGCATTATATCGGGCTGGTGCCGCGCTGGTGTCAGCTGCGCTGCGGCGTCACGCGCGAATTGAAAGCCATTGCAATCTCATTTTTTTGTGGCAAGAACAGTGTGGCATTTCAGCCGCTGCGTTATCATCCACGCGACCATCATGCGGGGCCTGATAGCCGGCCGGAGCGCAACGGATTTGTGCGGCCATCCCCGCCTGCTTTCCCCGGGGTCCGTAGCTCCGGGTATTGATTGAACGACTGAATTGGGAGTTCGCAATTGCCCGACGTACCAGTTGAAGAACTATGCATCGCGTGTCAATCACCAATAATTGAAGCAGCTGGAGACTGGCATGGCCAGCCATTTTGCGACTCCTGCGTCGCGGTCCTTAAGAAACAGGAAGCCGTTGAAAAAGAACAGTCGCCAATTTGCACCCAGTGCGAGCAAACCATCAAGCCCCTGTCTTCGGTGCGCGTGAAAAATGGAACCATCCTCTGTTCCGAATGCATCGTGAACATGGACACGCCCACCGGCCAGCCGGATTCGCAGAATATTCGCCTGGCCGCCATCCAGCAAAATCTTTCCGCAATCCGCGCGGATACGCATCGCATTGCCGCGATTCTAACCATTTGGTTCATTCTAATGACGATCATTGGAACGATTATAGTTGCAATTCTGCTTTACACGGCTATTTATGGCGCGTCTATTTGGTTAAAGATTGCAGTGTAGATATCCAGACTTGCAGGTCTGCGCCACACAAATCCGAGCAAATTGTTTCACAACACCTTAGAAACTATCTCAAAACGGTGTATCGATGCTGGCGGCGATACCACAATAATCCGCAGGCCAATTGAATGATGCCAAGGTAGTTGGATGACTTTTTCGCGTACCGTACCAGAATGC
>JAJZOA010000102.1 GCA_021852225.1 Planctomycetota bacterium | reverse complement strand
CAATGATTACCGTGCCCTTGGGCCGCTTGTGATTCGCGAGATTATTTTTCGCCTGCTGACGGGGCCACAGGCCAGCCGAATGCGCCACCTTGCGGCCTTCGGCGGTCAGGCCCATCGAATGGTGCGCGCGGTTGCAAGGCTACGTGCCGATTTTGCCAAACCACTTCGCGTAGAGGATATTGCGCGCGAACTTCGCATGAGCGTGTCGGGGTTCCACGCGCATTTCAAAGCGGTCACCGCCATGAGTCCGTTGCAATTCCAGAAGAGCCTCCGTCTGCAGGAGGCAAGGCGGCTGATGCTTGGCGAAAATCTGGACGCAGCCGAGGCCGGTTACCGCGTTGGCTACGACGACGCTTCCCATTTCAGCCGCGAATACAAGCGGCTTTTCGGTGTTCCGCCCATGCGTGATGTCGAAAAATTGCGCCAAACCGCGCTCCCCGCCATGTGACCGCCTCCACGCATGCGTGGCCAGAACTGGCGCGCTGGCGGGCATTATGAACATGATGTTGCGCGGTTAGCGGCCAATCTTTTTGACGGGCTGTATAGCGGCAAAATGCCTGAAAACACGGTTTTTCCAGATTGTGAGGCAATCGGAGCGGCAGGGCTTCCCTTCCCGCTCGCCCTATGCCCGCCCCGCGGGACCTCTGCGGCGGGGCCGCTTTGCTACGGAGGAAGGCTCTCTCTTCGCAAAGCCTGTTTTGCGCCCAGTTGACAGGGAGTACCTCAGTGAAGTCCATAATTGCTCTGGGATTGAAAGTAGAAAGTTGAAAATAGACCGCAGGAGGAGCGATGTGCGCCGGCGGCAGCCATTCTTTTGCCCCAGCTTTATTTTGCTCTACTCTCTACTCTCTCAAAACTCCTGCTCTATTTTGGCCTCCGGCCAAAATCGGGGCGACAGGATTTGAACCTGCGACCCCTTGACCCCCAGTCAAGTGCGCTAGCCTGGCTGCGCTACGCCCCGATAAAGCTGCAAACAGTCTACCGGAATTATCTCACCGCTGCCAGCCTGCCGAAATCCACATGCCCAATTGAGCTTCCCCGCTTTTTTATCCGGAAGGGAAATGATTACTTAAATAGCCGAGGGTGCCGACGGAGGAACTTTTCTACAAATCATTCGCGTTCCTGCGACGACGATGATGGCTAGACGCCGCCCCCGGCATTGCAGCGGCAAAGCCGAGCAGAGGGCCGCTGCCCGATCTTTTATGGTGGCGGTCATTGTGCCCCAAAATTGAGAAGGCCACGCTGTCGGTCCCTGATGATATAAGCAGGCCAAAGGGGTGCCTGAAGGGCGCAAAAATGTTGCTGAATCGCCGCTTAGCGGCTTTGCCGGTAAAAACTGGCATACCCGCCCAATAAGCTGCTAAGGAAGCCGCACAGGCTCACACGCGGCGGTTGACAACAGACATCGCCATCGGCACGCAAGACAGCCGATCTGTTTCATTTCTCACCCAAGCCTCTACATTTTCGCTAGTGTGTAATAATAATGCCAATCCGCATTTTTTCTGTTTGACGCGCTACCTCCGAAACCCTAAGCTACATGGCTCGCCTGATTTCAGGCGTTTGTATTTGAGAATCGACAGGAGAACTGCCATGCCCAAACCACGTCGCCGCCGCAAGATCGGTAGCAAAAAGCGTCACGCCAAATGGAAGGCTCGTCATCATCAGCAGTAAACCCATTGGATAGTGGGGCATCCAACTGTCCAGCGTTCACAGAGCATTGACCCTTTTCGGGCATCCGGAATTGGCCTCCGGATTCCCGCGCCATGTCTGTTCATATATTGATAAATATAAGTTAATATATGTATAATGCACAAGTCCGCACCGCCGGGCGGTGTGGCGGATCGCGTTTAAGGAGAACCGTTCCGAAAGTGGCCCTTGGCCGCATTTCCCGTTCGTCCGTTTATTGTTCCAGCGGCGTGGCCTGTCCGATCGTGCGCCGCGTCAGCGTTCGCACGCGGTTGATGGCCGCAAGATACGCCCTGGCGGAAGCTTCCAGAATATCTGTGCTGAACCCGCGCCCGCGGACTTTGCGGTCTGAATGCGTTAATTCCACAGTGACTTCGCCCTGCGCCTCACGGCCTGCAGTGACACTGCGGACCTGATAAGACTCCAGGCGGGCGCTGATGCGTGTGAGCCGCTGAATGGCGGAAAAAAGTGCGTCTACCGGCCCATCGCCGGTGGCTGCATCGGTAATTTCCTGGCCTGCGGAATCAATCAGGGTGACGGTGGCGGTGGCCACGCCGCCTGTACTGGCCATTACCTGAAGGTTCTTTATCTGAAACAACGATTCATGCGTTTCAAGTTGCTGCTCGACCAGCGTGTCCAGGTCTTCATCATAAATTTCCTTCTTTTTGTCGCAGAGCACTTTGAATTGCGCAAAGGCCTTGTCTAACTGAGCTTCATCCAGGCGGTGCCCAAGCACATCCAGCCGTTCGCGCAACGCGTGGCGGCCGCTGTGTTTGCCCAGCACAAGTTTATTCTGAACCAGTCCGACATCCTCCGGCGACATAATTTCATACGTGCTTCGTTCCTTCAGCACGCCATCCTGATGAATTCCCGATTCATGCGCGAATGCATTTTCGCCCACAATTGCCTTGTTTCGCTGGACATGCAAACCAGTAAGGGAACTTACCAGACGCGACGTGGGCACCAACCGCCGCGTGACAATGCCGGTGCTGAACGGGAATACATCGGGCCGGGTATGCATGGCCATCACAATTTCTTCAAGGGCGGCATTGCCGGCGCGTTCGCCGATGCCGTTAATGGTGCATTCAATCTGCCGGGCACCGCCCTGTATCGCGGCAAGTGAATTGGCAGCCGCAAGGCCAAGGTCATCATGGCAGTGGGAACTGAAAATCACATTCTTACCACCGGAAACATGGGCAATTAAATATTCAAACATCGCGCGGTATTCCTCCGGCGACGCATACCCTACGGTATCCGGACAATTAATCGTGGTCGCGCCGGCGTCAATGGCGGCGGCCACAACTTCACCCAGGAATTCCAATTCCGTTCGGCTGGCGTCTTCAGGCGAAAATTCAATGTCCTTTACAAAGTTACGGGCCAGGCGGATATTTTCCACCGCAAGCCGGATAATTTCATCCTTGGCCTTCTTAAGTTTGAATTCACGGTGAATTTTGCTGGTGGCAAGAAAAATATGAATGCGGCCATGGGCGGCATTTTCCACCGCCTCGCCAGCGCGGCGCACATCGCGTTCCGTGCAGCGGGCAAGACCGGCCACGGTGGCCCGTTTTATCTGCGTGGCGATGGTTTTTACCGCATCAAAGTCGCCGGGGCTGGTGATGGGGAATCCCGCCTCAATAATGTCCACACCCAAGGCTTCAAGGGCATGGGCAATTTCCAGTTTTTCGGGCAAATTCAACGACGCCCCGGGTGATTGTTCGCCATCCCGCAAAGTGGTGTCAAAAATCAGGATGCGTGTCTTTTCAGTGGCTGCGGTTTGATTGGTCTGGTGTGTCATGATAAAAATCTCCGTTCGCCGTGAATCCAGTTTTGTGAACATAATAAAAAAAACCCCGCAGGCATTGCCCGCAGGGTTTTTACAGTTTTTTGAAATAAGACCCCGTGAGCAACTATAGTGCAAAGCCTGCCAGGCCCAGCAGTAGCAGGGTCAGGTTGGTTTGAATGGGGTTGCCGGTCACGGTATTCATGGCCTCATTTCTAGCGTTTTTATTCGACTATGTCAATGGATAGGCTGAAATTTTACTGGAACCCGATAAATAAGCGGTTTTAGCTTGCAGTCGCACTGCGCATGGGGTAGATTAACCAAACCGGTGCAGGGGACGTCGTTCAATGGGAGGACGGCGCGTTCGCAATGCGCAGATGGGGGTTCGATTCCCCTCGTCTCCAATCCACCGAGTTCCCCGGTAAATCGCGGTTTTCCCCGGCACCGCATGTTATGGCTTGTTTCTTCTGGCTAAAATTTTCGCGGCCATGGCGTGCGCCCGCCGAATTTCGGCGGCGGTCATCCGATCTTCCAACAGCGATATTGCGGCGGCAGCATTTTTAGACCACGCGTGCGAACCACCGTCGTTCTTGGCGAAGATGTACCACTTTAGTGAACTGACGTAGTTTCTTGGGACGCCGCGGCCACTGCCATATTGGAGGCCTAACAGCTATTCGCCTTCGGCATATCCCCGCGCGGCCGCCTTGCGCCACCATTTTGTTGCCTTAACGAGATCATACGGGACGCCGTGGCCCAAGCCATAAGCGAAGCCGAGGATGCATTCGGCCTTGGCGTCCCCCTGGTCCGCCGCCTTACGGAACCAATTTGCCGCCTTAACGTAATCCTGCGGCACCGCCCTTCCACGGGCGTAAAGCGCGCCGAGGCTGCATTCGGCGGTCGGATTACCACTGTGTGCCATTTTTTCGAGTCGCCGCAGGGCGTCCTGCTTCGCGGAGGAATTTTTACCGGATTCGGCTTGGGTCGCTAACTGATCGGGGGGCAATTTATTAGCAGCGTCTGGAGTTTTTGCCACCAAAAATTTGGGGAGGCCGAACGCAATATATACAATTAACAGGACGAATACATAATGACCTGTGAATTGTCGCGGCCATGCAGATGGGGCCATATTTCCTGAAACAGTGTTCACAATTATGACTCTTTGGGCCGGTTGCTGACTGATGAACACGATACCGGTCAGGGCTTCTTCATAAGGCTTCATTCCCTGGTAAACGCGCCTTAGGGCTTTTTGCGGTACACGTTTAATCCGATTTTTTCATCCCGATCGGGAATTGACACATTGCCTTCGGTGGACGCGATAATAATAGTCTTGCCGGAAGATGAAGGGCCAAAGTCCTTGGTCAGGTCCACTTTAATCGTCAGAATATTGCCTTCAACTTTTAACTCTACATTCTTCATTGGATTCTCCTTTTTTTTTCGGCCAGCCACCCAAAAACGCGCGGCCATCCGCAATGGTATGGTCTAACGGTTTTCAAGGCGGTCAAGATATTCCTGCATGTTAAACGTGGTGTGGGAAATGTTCCATAGCGTCGCGGAGCGGCAACGGATAATTCGGCTCATTCCGCCACGCGGGCGGTCGCGAACCCGTTTGAGCACTTATTTGAATATTGCCAGGATTCACTTCTACGAATTGTTGGCAATGCCCGGCCAACGTCGCCCCAGGCGGCCAATCCTGACAAATTATTAACAGGGCCGCTTGCCAATATCGCTACGTTCGCTAAGAATACAGGGTAAGGAAGGCTCCCTGATTCGGGGCGAAGCCCCGCCGGTGCATACCGGCTTTCGATTCCCTGGGGATTGCCTTCCTGGTGAATGGGAGCAGTTTGCGTGTCGGAACTACCCTCGCCAACGGGCCTTTCATGCAGCGTATTAGTCCTGAATCGGCTGTATATGCCGATCCGCGTGGTCAATGCGCGCCGCGCCTTTATTCTGCTTTGTAAAAATCTTGCGGAAGTTATTTCCGTTGAAAACGGAATTCACTTCTGTTACACCATTGAATCCTGGACGGAAATTTCTCAGCTTAAAGCCCAGTATGAACGTGAGTCCCACGACTTTGTGCAGACCGTGCGCTACGAAATAGCGGTCCCGCGGATTATCCGGCTGCTTGGTTACGACCGCCTCCCCAAGCAGGATGTCAAACTGAACCGGCGGAATATTTACGCACGCGATAACAGCACCTGCCAGTATTGCCGCAAAAGGCTGCCCACCAGCGAACTTTCGCTGGACCATGTGATTCCGCGATCTTTGGGCGGGAAAACAGTCTGGGAAAATCTGGTCTGCTGCTGCGTCAAATGCAATGCCCGCAAGGGCGGCCGCACGCCCCATCAGGCCCACATGCAGTTGGCAAAGCTGCCCGTCAAGCCAAAGCGGAATCCGGTCATTAATGTTCGGCTCGGTTCGGATAAATACTCGTCATGGAACCATTTTCTGGCCCATGCGTACTGGAGCGTGGAACTTAAATAACCGGGAACAAATAACCGGGAAAATTAACCGGGAAAATCGCGGGCATGATGGCTATCGCGCCTTTTGGCCAGGACGGCATGAACAATCAACCGATAAACTCCAATGGTGCCGCCCTCCAGCCTTTGCTGGAAGTCGATAACCTGCGCGTCTATTTTCCTATCCGGACCGGGTTTTTCAGTTCTGTCAGCGGTCATGTGCGGGCGGTGGATGGTGTGAATCTGCGCATTGCCCAAGGGGAAACCCTGGGCCTTGTGGGGGAGTCCGGCTGCGGAAAAACGACTGTCGGCCGGGCGATTCTGCGGCTTTTGCCCCCGGGTGTCGCCACTGTCAGCGGCCAGGTACGCTTTGACGGCCAGGATATTGAGCGTATGCGGCCCGGTCCGCTGCGATCCCTCCGACGGCAAATGCAAATCATTTTTCAGGATCCGGTCGGATCACTGAATCCTCGAATGACGGTCGGTGCAATGATCGCCGAACCCATCGCCGTCCATAACCTTCTCCCGCGCGACCAGATTCCCAACCGGGTCACGGCACTCCTGGAACGTGTGGGGTTTTCCGCGGACGCCGCCGGCCGGTATCCGCATGAATTTTCCGGCGGCCAGCGGCAACGCATTGGAATCGCCCGGGCGCTGGGCTTGAATCCACGGCTGATTGTCTGCGATGAACCGGTATCGGCGCTGGATGTGTCAATTCAGGCACAAGTGTTGAATCTGTTGAATCAATTGCAACGCGACATGGGCCTGGCGTTTTTGTTTATCGCGCATAATCTGGCGGTGGTGGAACATTTTTCAGACCGCATAGCCGTGATGTATCTTGGGCGCATTGTGGAAACCGGCATTTCGCGCCAAATCGTGGGTTTTCCCAAACATCCTTATACCCAGGCGTTGCTTTCCGCCGTTCCCAAACCCGAACCGCGCCGTACCGACCGACGTCTGGTGCTTGCCGGTGAAGTTCCAAGCCCGGCCAATCCGCCGGGCGGTTGCCCGTTTCATCCACGCTGTTCCATCGCTAAAGACCGGTGCCGTGTGGATATGCCGCCAATGGAGGCCAAAGGTGGCGATGCAAATCATCTGGCGGCCTGCTGGGAAACGCATTAAATCAATGTCCCCCTCCCGACACGTCCGCGCAATTGCCCCATTGAAAAAAAGCAGGATGCGAAGAATGACGTTCGCGGTCTGATCCTGATAATTGTGTGTCGGACAGAATACCGGACCATCAATGTGCGAGCATGCGTTTACGGGTCAAAACGACTGATCCCGACCCGCCTGGACGATTCAGCATGATGCGCCGGGAAAATCCTTGATTCGCTGACCAAACTGGCACGCTCGGCCGTCAGACGCGACACAGCCTGTTTGACCGGGAACCTGTGCGCGTTATCATACAGGCACTAAAACGGTCGCAAAAACTGTCGTGGAACCCTGGCCCTTCGGAAGGAGTCTGTCAATGTTGCAAACGCATTTTTCATCCGCTCGAATGACCGCATGCAAGGCGGCCTGTATTTTGATGTTGTGTTGCGCCGGCGTGGCCGGGGCGCAGAATGTTACTTCTACTCAGCCGGCCGTTGCGGCCACCACGCGGCCCGCTAATCCATTTGCCCGGCTTCACTGGCAGATCGGCCCGTGCACCGCGATCATCGGTTCACACGCGAGCCTGCAGGTGCCCGCGGGTTATGCATTTCTTTCCCCAGCGGATGCAAAGAAATTTCTGGAACTTAATCAGAATCCCGTCGGGTCCACCCACCATTACATTCTGACGCCCAAATCTATGGACTGGTTTGTGGATTTTTCCTTTAACCCCATCGGTTACGTCAAAGACAATCAGAAAATTGACGCGGCGGCGGTCCTGCAAACCGTGCGACAGGGCACAAAGGCGGCAAATGAGGAACGTGCCCAGCACGGTTGGGCCGCGATGACGATCATCGGTTGGAAGTTTCCGCCACGGTACGACACCCAGACGCGTCGCCTGGAGTGGGCGATACTTGCGTCCAGCGGCAATCAGGAATTTGTCAATTACAACACCCGCATTCTGGGTCGCCGGGGCGTTACCAGCGCGCTGCTGGTGGATGATCCGCAAAATCTGGATGCCGATGTGGTTAAATTCAACGGTCTTTTAAGCGGGTTTCATTACAATCCGGACGAGCGTTATTCGGCATATAAAACTGGGGATAAAATTGCCGAATATGGCCTGGCGGCGCTGATTACGGGTGGTGCGGCGGCGGTGGCGCTGAAAACCGGACTATTGGCCGTGATTTTAGCCAAGCTTGCCGCCATGTGGAAACTGCTGGCCGCCGGCTGCGTTGCCGTGGCGGGCTTTTTCCGTCGCCTGTTCCGGCGTCCGAAAAAATCGGCCTGAAAACATGACGGCGGATTGCGGGACATGCGGGGAAATCAGGTGCGGCTATCCGGTCCGGCGGTTCGAAGAATTTCCCTTGCGCCGCGGCTTTCCAGCGCATTGAGCAGCGGTTGATACAAAGCGTTTAATCCATTTATCGATGGATCATCGGTCAGTAAAGCGGCCCGGGCGCAGGCTTTGCCATCGGGTCGGGCGGCAATAGCGCGGACAATCCAGCCTTTCTGACCGGCAGCGGTTCGCGGCATGGCACAGACGCCAATGGGTGCCAGGCAGTCCCCGGCCAGCCTCCGCACGATGCCGCGTTCAAAGGCCAGCGCCGCGGCGGTCTGCACATCATGAATCAGATTTAACACAGTGCGAATGATTGCGTCATCCGTGCGGGTTTCCAGAACCAGCGTGCCCTGACCGGCGGCGGGAATAAATTCGTCCTCCGACAAAATAGTGGCTTCTGCCGGCAGAAGCTCGGCCCGCCGAAGTCCCGAAAGCGCTAAAATCGTGCCGGCGATGACACCGTCACGAACTTTTTTCAGACGCGTGTCAATATTTCCCCGCAAGGGCTGAACCTGAATGTCCGGACGCAGCATCAGCAGTTGGCTTTGGCGTCGCAGGGAAGAACTGCCCACCACCGCGCCGCGCGGCAGTTTCAGAATGCTTTGGCCCGCATGACCGAACCAGACATCGTTGGGGGCTTCGCGCGGCGGCGTGGCGGACAATGAAAGACCGTCCGGAATTTCCACTGGCACATCCTTGGCCGAATGCACCGCAAGATCAATTTCCCCCGCAAGAAGGGCGGCTTCAATTTCCTTTACAAAAAGACCCTTGCCGCCAATTTGCGCCAACGGCTGATTCGCCAATTGGTCGCCACTGGTGGAAATAATGACCAGTTCCACGGGCCGCCCGCCGGCAAGCGGCAGAAGTTGATTGCGAATCATGCCTGCTTGCGTGCGGGCCAACAGGCTGCCGCGTGTACCAATGCGAATAGGTTTTGAATCATTCATGCGGCGATATCCAGCCTGGCGAATTCACGAGCTCCCGGCCGGCCCGCTGCCGACCTTTTTCAATGAATTGACACTAATGCCCTTTGCCGCCCGCGTCCACTGTCGGTTACCAAAGGCATTGGCGATGGTGCGGACCGTCTGGTGAGCCGGGCTTGGGCGGAAATCCGATGATGGATTAAGGATTTTCCCCATCTGATATTGCGTGCCTTTCCGATTGGGCGATGCCTCGGAATCTGCGATCATGACTTTCAATTCATTCGTGCCATGCACGCGGATTTGCCAGGGGCGATTGTATCGCGGGGAAATCCACGGTGGCACTGAACATCATCTTGCCCTCGCATGGCCGGTTGGGGTCGCAGCTTCCCTTGCCGGCCATGCCCTTTTTAACTGTGGCCCGGCGGGTGATATATTTGCGGGTTCAGCGGATGGGCTGGACATCGGCCTTCGACCATGGCCAGAAGATTTTCGCTGGCCATCACCGCCATACGGGTCCGCGTTTCGACGGTTGCCGACCCGATATGCGGCAGCAGAACCACATTGGCAAGCTCTGTCAGGCCGGAGGCAATTTGCGGTTCATGCTCGAACACGTCCAGGCCGGCGGCCGCGATTTGCCCGTTGCGCAACGCGGCGACAAGCGCGGTTTCATGAATCAGCGGTCCGCGGCCGGTGTTAATCAGAATGGCCGAAGGTTTCATGCGGGCGAATTCCTGCGCGCCAATCAGGTGTCGTGTGTCATCGGTCAGCGGCAGATGAAGCGAAATGATATCCGCCTGAGTGAGGAGGTCATGAAATGTCAGATATTTGGCACCGACCGACGCCTCCAGTGTCTGATTTCGCCGCCGACCGGAATACACAACCGGCATTGTGAACCCGCGTGACATTTCCGCCACGCGGGTGCCAATGCGTCCGGCCCCCACGATGCCCAGTGTTTTTCCGGTGACACCGGTCCCCATAAATTCCAGAGGTGCCCAGCCGCGCCATGCGCCGCTGCGCACACAGGCGTCCGCTTCCACCACGCGGCGGCAGCAGGCCAGAATAAGCGCCCAGGCCAATTCGGCGGTGGCTTCGGTCAGGACGTCCGGCGTGTTGGCGGTGCCAATACCCCGCGCGGTACATGTTGCAATATCAATGTTATTAAAACCAACCGCGTAGTTGCTGATGCCGCGCAGGTTCGTGCACTCTTCAAGTACAGGTTTGGAAATAATATCGGTCAGCATGGTCAGCCAGCCATCGCATGATCGGCCCATATCTATAAGTTCTTCAGGATGCAGAACGCGGTCATGCGGGTTGACTGTTACCGTCCCGTGTTTTGACAACAGGTCGATCGCCTGGTGCGGTATTGCGCGCGTGATCAGAAATTGATGCGCCATGGGTGCCTCCAATACATTTTATTTGCGGCTTATCTGCATGGCCTATTCGACCACCCGGCGCAGCCGTCGGCCCAGTCCGGTGGCCAGTTCATAACCAATGGTGCCGCAGAGTGATGCCAGCGCATCCATGCACAACGGTGACGCCGGATCGGAACTGACCAGCGTGACCTGGTCGCCGATGGTGGCCTGTGCATCGGTTACATCCAGAAGGGTCTGATCCATACTGACCCGGCCGATCACCGGAACCGGTATGCGGTTGATTTCCGCGTGCGCCCGATTGGACAGGGCGCGCGGATAGCCATCCGCATATCCCACGGGAACGACGGCCACGCGGCTGTCGCGCTTTAGAATATGGGTGTGGCCATAACCAATTCCCGTTCCAGGCGCACGGGAATGAATGGCGGTAATCGGCGCTTGCAGACAGGCCACAGGTGCCAGTGCGGGAATAGGATGTTCAACGGCCGGTTGCAGGCCATACAGGCCAATTCCCAGTCGCACCATGTCCAGTGGTTCGCCGGGCCAGTGCCATGCACCACCGGTGTTCTGGGCATGAAGCAGGATGTGCGGCGCAAAAAGCCTGATTCTTTCCGCCAGTCCGGCAAAGGCGCGAAGTTGTGCGGGTGATGCGGGGGCCGCCGGGATATCGCCATGGGAGAGATGCGCGAAAAGTCCTTCGAGCCGCAGCGCGGGTTGTGCGGCCACGGTGCGGCATAGCATTTCAACTTCATTCATGGCCGCACCCTGGCGCGTCAGGCCGGTGTCCACCTGAATATGCACGGGCAATGGCGCGGCGGGTTGCAGGTGGCTGACCAGGGTTGCCAGGTGTCGCGCGGATTGCTCATCTGTCAGTGTTATTCTTATATTCGTGCGGTGAAGCAGTTGGTTAAATGCTTGCAGTAATTCAGGGTGGGGGGCGGTTCCCGCCGGCAGCACCAAAGGAGCCAGGACCAGAATCGGTTTGCCCGCGACGAGATTGGCAATTTCCAGAGCCTCGGCGATGGAATAAACGCAAAACCAGTCTATTCCCGCGGTTGCCAGCAGTGGAGTCATTTCCATGACACCATGGCCATACGCATTGGCTTTCACAGTGGCGCACAATTGAGTGGAAGCGGGCAGCCTGTTGCGGAACAGATGAATATTGTGAACCGTGCGTTCACGCGAGAGCCGCAATGTGCCAGCCTGTTCAAGCATAGGATGCAAGCTCCCGGGTGGCGCGTGTCATGCGGTCAATAATGGCCGCCCAGACACCCGTTTGCAATTCGGGCATTTCCAGAAGAATCGTGTCAAAGTGGCCCTCATCGGCTTTTCTAAGCATGGCGTACAACTGCTGGGCGCAGGCGGCCCCGCCCGCGGGCAGAACCATCTGTTCGGCGATTCCCTCAAATATCGGGCCGCCGGGAAACACCAGAAGCGCTATCCGGGACTGGCGCGGCTGCTGTTGCAGCCAATGAATGACCCGGTCGGCATCGGTGCGGGCAAATCGGAATGCTGGAGTGCGCGGGGCGTAATGGCGCGCCAGCAGGCCGGGGCTGGCCATGGCGTCTCCACGGTCGGCCGATGTCATAGGGGATTCAAGGACAACGCGGGAGTTGAATCCGGCGTTAAGAAGTTCGCGTTGAATCATTTCCGCGGTAATTGCGCCGGGCCGCAGGACCACCGGTGATGGACCGGTCAGGTCCACCACGGTCGATTCCAGTCCGACGGTACAGCTTCCGCCGTCGACAATCAGCGGAATTAAGCCGTCAAGTTCAGTCAGGACATGCGCCGCCGAGGTTGGCGAAGTCTGTCCACTTAAATTGGCGCTGGGCGCGCAAACCGGATGGCCGAAGCGCCCCAATATTTCCAGCGCAATCGGATGGTTGGGCAGACGAATGGCCATGGTATTTAAGCCGGCGCAGGCGGCGGGGCAGATTGCCGGTCCGCGCGGCAGCACCATGGTCAGCGGGCCGGGCCAGAAGGCCGAGGCCAGAATTTCGGCGGCCGGTGGAAAGGCCCCAGCGCATTGCCGGGCGGTTTGAATATCCGCCACGTGGACAATCAGCGGATTATTGGCGGGTCGGCCCTTCACCCGATAGACCAATTCAATGGCGGCCGTCTGCCGGGCATCGGCACCAAGGCCGTAAACGGTTTCGGTGGGAAACGCCACGAGGTTTCCGCCCACCAGCAGGTCCACCGCCAGCGCAATTGCGGTGGGCGGAGTCTGAATGCTGGTTTTCATGAATTACCACCCGACGATGTTATAGCCACCGTCCACGTAAATGGTTTCACCGGTTACGCCTGAAGACAGATCGCTGGCCAGATACAATCCGGTGCGGCCAACATGGGCGGCCGCGGTATCGACTTCCCATGGAAGCGGCGATTTTTCCGTATAATGGGTCATCATTTTATCAATATCGCCGATGCCGCGTGCTGCCATGGTTTTGACCGCTCCGGCGCTGATGGCATTGACGCGAATGTGCTTTTCATGTCGGCCCATTTCTGCGGCCAGATATCGAACGGAACATTCCAGCGCGGCTTTGGCAACGGCCATCACGTTGTACATGGGAATGTATTTTTCGGCCCCCAGATAGCTGAGTGTAAGGATAGAGCCATTGGCATTCATGATGGGTTGCGAAGCGCGCGCCAGCGCCACCA
>JAJZOA010000119.1 GCA_021852225.1 Planctomycetota bacterium | reverse complement strand
TTTTCAAAACAATTGAAAATACCGGCCCCACGATTGCATTTCGCGCCGGTGCAAGAACAAAAGTATGAATTCTGTGATCGGCTATTTCTGGAACGCGTTTAACGCCGTCGCGAGTTGCCAACCGCCTGTGTGCCAATGCCCCCAGGCGGGTGAGGATGCCCATGAGTCAGTCGTCGGCGGAGGCGGTATCTTTGGTCGGTTTTTCCGGCAATTCACCCACAATGTAAATTAATGTGGAAAGTTGAAAGGTTTCCGGCTCCCCCCGAATCAGCCACATGAGCGGAGCACCGGTTACCTTGGCCGCTAAATCCAGCACTTCCACAGGCGGAATGCGTTTCTTCTCGTAATAGTTATACGTGGATGGTGAAAGCCCCAGCAGAAACGCGAATCGCGACTGGCCACGGCGGCCGCAAACCTGCACGCGCACCTGACGGAGGCGTTCACAAATTTGCACGTAATCTCCGCGAAGATTTATTTGCGGCACAAGAATATTCATAACACACTCCTGCAATTACTGGGCAACCTCTGGCACCTGCTGAAGTTAGCCCGTCCCAACTCCCAATAATATCAAACCTGACGTTCCGAAGAAGCAGAAAAGTCCAACGCGCCGGCAGACATTGAAAAGCACTCGTCCAATCCGTTCCCTCAGGTGTATATAATAATCGTATAACCGTTTCAACGCCAGTTGAACTAAGGGCGGCGTAATTCATGAAATTCGCTAATACGAATTATCCGTCACGCGGTCGGAAACCCGCCTCCCTTATCCGGACACAAGCCGAACCAGACGGTCGGCATGTTCTGTCACCCATTTGACTTTTCTATCAATCATTTTCAAAAATCCAAACCCCTCAATTCGTCCAAACGAACCGGTGGCGGCAATATGAAATGCGCTTTCGGCAACCATCGCCTCCACCATCAGCCATGGGATCGTCTGCATTTCTGCAGTGCTGATCATATCCACCGAGTCGTACCCGCGGATGAACCGTTCAAAGCGGGCTTCATCCACATGGTCGGGCCAGGTGGATGGATCGTCCCCTCCGCCAATGATCGAAAACTGCAACACTCCGTTTGCCAGGTCAATGATGCGCTGTTGCAGCTGCGCTGAATCGTAATCGATTACCGCCACAACGCGCTGGTTTCGAAACAGCATGTTGCCGGGGTGCCAGTCGCAATGAACCACCTGCAATGGCCAATCCTGCAGACCAGCCCGATTCACCCGTGCCGCGGCCGCGACATAGGCGGCGCGCAACACTTCCAGAATATCTGCAATCTGCGAGGCTTCCGTAGGGATCCGCGGCGCGCGCGAAAATGTCGCCGGTATCTGATCCAGACTGCTGCCTATATGCCGCGAATTATGGTAACTTCCGGTTGGCGGCTCATATTCCGAGGTATGGTCCCGAAGCAGTTTATGATACAGCGCTAAAATACGTCCTGAATCGTGCGTGGCTTCCAGTGAATTGTCGTAGCTGTTTCCGCGAATGTATTCAAACAACTCGTAAATGCCTCCCAGCGTCTGAAGCATGGAATTATTTTCTTTGCGCGTGCCAATCAGATGGGGTAACGGAAATTGCTTTTCCGCCAGAAACAACTGCAGGGCGTGACAAAACGCCACCTTAAACGGATCGTCTTTCCCTTTGGCCCGCCTTTTTAGCAGAAATTCCCCACGGTCCGAACGTATCAGCAGTTTCGGCGCCTTACGCGATCCGCGGGGAAATTCCTTGACCGCGCTTATCACCCCAATATCGTAATGGCTTAGCACAATCGCCAACTCATCGGCAGCATATTTTTCGCGTTCACTCATCGTTATTCAGTCCGCCAAGACCTTCGTAACAGCGGCTCTCCCTTTATGGAACTTTTGGAATTCAACTTGCGAATTCTCATTTCGTTTATATTGATACTAAACCAACCCGTCACGATGTCAACTGTGGACCGATAAAAAGCCACGCCACTTTTATATTTCGCCGTTAGCGAAATTTTTTTCCATATTTTTATAATTAAATCAGCGATGTTACGCTCGAAATCGAAACTGCCGCTTCCAAGCAAAACTCGCGCCGCCGCACTGGTGGCCGACAACTCTTCGATTATTCCGCGCGACTTTTGCCGCCTATACCGCACCTCATTTGTTTTGGGCCTGTTGCCTGGTTCAAGATTTGCGAAGCTATTCCGCTCCTGGTTATTCATGACTTATTTTAAGACAGGCTTAATCCGGCATGGCGGCGGGTTTGCGATGGGGCGGACGATCAGCAATGTATCCAAAAACGCGATCGCAACCTATCCGATGGGGGGGCGGCAAAAAAATTAAGCGTGTAGTCAATGGCTCCGGAACTCTGCGCCAAAACGCCTTGGAATGCAGTGGAATTGCCGATTCCCGAACAGGACCGCTCCACCCGCCATCCGCACACCATCGCGCGTTAACTTCGTGCGGAGTGGAAGGACTGCGCCGCAAAAAAAGCCGGTTGATGCGTGGTCACGCCTTCCCAATAGCCGCCTTAAGAAACTGGCTTCTTAAGTGCAGCAAGCCAGTTGACAATCATTCAGTCGCCATGATTTGCAAATCAGGAAATCCCCGCCCGCAACGGTTAGAATTGAAATGGAATCTAATCGTCCGATCCGTTATGTAGCGGACTCGGCAGATATCCAAGCCTCAGGATATATACCGTATGACGGATAGCGCCCAGTCCACAAACGCCCGCCAGGTGAACCGTCTGGCCAACAGCATCAGCCCATATTTGCGCCAGCACGCGCACAACCCGGTGGATTGGTGGCCCTGGTCATCGGACGCCATCGCCTCGGCCCGTGAGTTGAACCGTCCCATTTTTCTTTCGATCGGTTATTCCGCCTGCCACTGGTGCCATGTGATGGAACGCGAAAGTTTTGAAAACCCGCAAATCGCCGAAATACTTAACTCTCATTTTATCTGCATCAAGGTTGATCGCGAAGAACATCCCGACATTGATGAAACGTACATGATCGCCACGCAATTGCTTACAGGGTCAGGCGGCTGGCCCATGAGCGTCTGGCTGACGCCCGATCTCAAACCGTTTTACGCCGGAACCTATTTCCCGCCGGAAGACCGTTATAACCGGCCCGGCTTCGCCCGCGTGCTGGGTACCCTGGCCGATGCCTTTACCCGTAAGCGTACGGATGTCGAAAAACAGGCCGCCGATATTGTTGCCGCCATCGCGCAGCACGTTTCATCCACAGCCGCCGGAAAATCGGAAATTGACTTGCGCAAATGCATCGCCGATGCCGTGGCCGCTGAACTCGCAGGTTTTGATGACACCTTTGGCGGGTCCCGCGGAGCGCCAAAATTTCCGCCGCATCATGCCCTGAATCTGTGGCTGACCATGGCGGAAATTGCCGCATCCAAAAAGCCGTCACCAGGTCTCCATCTGCCCGCGCATCTGCAGTCAACCGCTGGTCGAATGCTGGCCATTACCCTGGAACAGATGGCCCGCGGCGGCATTTATGACCAGCTTGCCGGCGGCTTCGCACGCTACAGCACCGATGAAAAATGGCTCGCCCCTCACTTTGAAAAAATGCTGTATGACAATGCCCAGCTCGCCGGCATTTATGCCCGCGCCGGCAAATTATTTCACGACCCGTTCTGGATACAAATCGCGCGCGGCACGCTGGATTTCTGGTTAAACTCCATGACCGATTCGCGGGGCTTATTTTTTTCCGCATTAGATGCCGACAGCGATGGAGAGGAAGGGAAATTTTATGTCTGGCCTTGGGAAGAATTATGCGGTTTGTTTCCCGAAAGCGCGGACCGCGACCTGCTGGCTCGCCATTTTGGAATATCGCCCGCTGGCAACTGGGAATCGGTTAACGTGTTATATCTGGCGGCCGATGCCGGCCAGATTGCAGCTGATTCAACGGCCGATCCGACCGTCATTCAATCACGATTAAATCAGCTTCGCGGCCGCCTGCTGGCCGCGCGGAATAAGCGCAATTCCCCCGCATTGGATGATAAAATTCTCACGGGCTGGAACGGACTGTTAATCGCCTCTTTGGCGGCCGCCAGCACAGCCCTGAATCATGATCACTACCTACACGCCGCCCAGCGCTGCGCTGACGCGCTTTTCCAGCTGCATCGCGATTCCGAGGGAACACTGCTTCACATGAGCCGCAATGGAACCGCCACCGGTCCAGCTTACCTGGAAGATTACGCGTTCCTGCTTGATGGTTTGGTGCGACTGGCCAGAAGCCAGGAACAGTGGAAAAATCCGGCGGCCACAGACACCTGGCACCGCGCCGCAAAACTGGCCGATGAATTGATACGCGACTTTCTGGATACCGATTGCGGCGGCTTTTTTGAAACCTCACACCGCCACGATTCGTTGATGGTTCGTTTGAAGCCGGTTCTGGACAACGCGATTCCGTCACCCAACGCACTGGCGATTCACGCCCTGCTGGAACTTGCTGAAAAATTAAATCGTCCCGATTTTCAAGAGTTGGCCATGCGCAACGCGCAATGGGCCGCCGCCGACATTCAACGTCACCCCACCGGACATCACTCACTTCTTGCAGCCCTGCTGACCAGCGCCGCCCGCGAGAATGAATCAGGGACATCTCTGTCGGCACCCATATTCGACGCAGGTAATTCCGTCCGCGAACATTCGAAGACCAATTTAATTCTTGAAATCAATGAATCATCTTCGGTGCGCCAAGTTCCATCATCAAACAGCGAAGTTATCCTGGAAGTTCCACTGCGGTTGCGTATCGCTCCGAATTACTATATTGAGCTTACAGCGGGCGAGTCACTCGGCTTAACGTGGCAGCTCACACCTTCGTCCGGCGTTTGGCTGATTTCCGTTGATTCACCGCCGCCAGTGCTGGTTGGCCTGTGGCCCGATGCGCCGACCGGGCTGATTGGAGAAGTGGAATTGGTGTGCCGCTTGGGCCTTGCCTGCACCATGCGACCGCAAAAGGCGCAACTGACATTGCGGGCTTCTGTGTGCACGCAGGGCACCTGTCTTCCGCGGCAAACTTTAATGGTGGAAATTGCATTGCCGCCGGAAGCGGCCGATTGATGCGCCGGGGAACTCTTCATTTTCCCGCCAAAAGATTCCGCATGTTTACCGGCCAATCTGCCGATAATAATGGGCGACGCCCGGAACGCGAGCGGAAACTGATGATGCGAATGCCGGTGGGCGGAACCTGAAGACGGCTATGATTCACAATTGCAACAATTCGAAGGACTCTATGGACATACTCAATATAACCCCCGATCCCATCGCGCAATTCACGGCCCTGTCCAAGTGTCAGTCCGACGAATGCAATATCGCCGCAGCCCAAACCACCAAAAGTCTTCAGTTTCACGACTCGCCACCCGGTATCCCCTCGGACCGTCTTCCGATTTCCCGTATGCCCACCCCCCAGCGACGGCGGTTTTATGACGCAATGGTGGAACACATGAAACAGACCCACGGCATATCCATTCGCAAATGGCGCAAGCGCATGAGCGGCGTCGCCTACGAATTACGCTACAGCAATGGAGATATTAAACGCATGATTTCCTCGCCACGGCCACGGTCCGCGGTCAGCGCGTGCATTTTTCTTCATGAAGTCGGCCACCACGCCATCGGGTTCCGCAAATTCCGACCGCGATGTCTGGAAGAATTTCATGTCTGGCAATGGGCGTTTCGGCAGATGCGCGCCTGGGGCATTCCGGTGGATGCCCGCGTTACCCGGCACTACCGCCGCAGCATGTACCACTATGTGCGACTCGCCCAGAATCGCGGGCTTAAACGCCTTCCCGCTTTGCTGGAGGAATTTCGCACATGGCCAGCCTGACACCACCGATAATATGGACCCGACCGATTTTCGGCGCAACTCCCACAGATTCACGCAATATAAGTCTTCGCCTTTTTCCCGCTTAAATAGCTTTCCATCAGACAACTGGCCAGGTCGCCTGATGAACAGTAAAACGCCACACCCCGGCAAAGCCGTGTCAACTGGTCCATGAATTCCACCCAGTCCATGCCCCAGTAATCTTCTATCAATGCAAAGCTTGCCACGCGAATGCCCGCGCGGCTGCACGAAAGTGCTTCGCTAAGTGTGGCCAGAGCCGTTTCCCTTCGCGGCGGATACACCAGATGAAGGGTGTCGCCCGTCACGTGTGCGGTGGGCTGACCATCGGTAATAATAAACATAAGTTTCTGCTGGCCGCCGCGCCGCGCCAGAATTCGGCGCCCCATCTGCATGCCCATCTGCAAATTTGTGAAATGCTGGTGGGTTTTTGCCGCCTGGCTCAGCGGAATATGCACTTCAATTGAATATTCATGCGTTGAAACCGGCTTAGGCATCAGCAGCGGAAGCCGCATTTCCGGTATAACCGCCGCAGTGCTGTAAAAGCCCACCACATCCACCGTGTCCTGTGGGAAGCGCTGCCGAACCAGCGCGGAAAGTCCCATTGCCACTTTCTTGGCCGCCAGAAATCGGCCATGCCGCATCATGCTGCCCGACATGTCCAGCAGGATGCAGAGCGAACAGCTTGTGGTTCCTTCCACAAGGTGCAGTTCAAGGTCCTGCTCGGAAAAATCAACCGGCAGTTGCGGCGGAATGCCTCCCGCCGCATTCCGCGCCAGCGCATTTCGCATGGACTGCGTCAGGTCCAATTCACTGATCGGGTCGCCAAACTCGTAGTGTTTGGTACCCTCCAGGCGCTCGGCGCCGGCACCCGCATTGGTTGTCGGATGCCCGTCGCGCGAACCGCGCGGCAGATGGGCAAAAATTTCCATAAGAGCCTTGCGCTGCATGGCGTTCACCGCCCGCGGCGTCAGATGAAATCGCCCGCCCGCCTTGTCCAGCAGTCCATCCTGTATCAGTTGTTCCAGAATTTTTGCGTCGGCCGGCGCCAGATTATTTAATGCCTCAAGCGCGTTTTCTCCATAGGCCAGAATAAAATCAAAAATCTGGTCATGGTCAAAAAGGGAATCCGGCGTGGGAAAGTCCTGACCATTGAATTCACCATATTTGTAGCGCATGCGGACACACCTCAAAACAACTCTTGCAGTCTATTATACCCCACTTACCGCCCGAAGAATTAAGTTTCCCAAGCCATCTCGTCATACCCGGACCGCCCGGATTTATGCCCGTCCACAATATTTAACAACTGGTTTGGGTAACTGTTTACCGCTCCGCGGTAAATATTCACAATAAGGGCACTGGCGAGTTCGGGTAATTGGTGGTATGCCTCATTTCACCGTGGATGGCGAAATGCACATCATCGCAAACAACTGGTCGCAAACGTGGTCGCCGATCAGGCCCTCCGCACGTTGCAATACCGTAATCTGACCAGGTGTTTTAATTATTTTCTCTTAAACAGCAAGGCAAACGCAAGTGGGAACTGAATCATAATCGGGCGCGGTGTTACGCACTAGAGGGTGACCTGCGGGCTATTCACCCCGAAGGCTATCAGGCCTATCAGAAGATCGACCGCCAGCAGCGGCGGATATGGAAGAGCGGCTGCCAGATGTAGCGCGGCGGCACTGGCACAAAGACACAACGCGATTAACAGCGGATTTTCGATGGTTGAAATTCGCACAGGAAGTATTGGAGGAAATGGAGGTATCGCGGTGGCGATGGGCAGACAGCATGTCTGCGCCAAATGTTCGCTTCCGGTGGCTTTGGCTGGCAAGCACGCGTTCCAAAAGCATTTCGTCCGCTGCAATCAGACGAGCGTTTCTTTTCAAGCTATTCCGAAATGAATCATTTTCTTGGTCGTATTCGGGGTAAAAACGTGCAACCATGGTCGGCCAACACCGGTTGCGTCCCCGTTTAGCTCGTTTTATTGCGGCTCCGGAATATTTTTTTAGCGACGCACTTAGCCGCGGCAAATCGGCCCGTGCCGTGTCCCAAAACAAATCTCAATCAATCACGTCATATCCTGTCACCGGTGTTCGCCGCCTGGCCATACCAGAAGGCTTTTTGGATAAGCTCCACCATATTCAAATGCCACGCCAAGATTAATCGCCGCCCCAGGTACCCCATTTCGTGCGGCGGTTGCAATGTTAGCTCGGCGCTAAGAAATGGAAAATGGACGGATAATGTTGCGCTAAGCCCGGGTTTTTAAGGCGAAAATGCTTGCCTCTTAATATTGCCGCGTCATACTTGAAGCGGGTTGGCAATGGGCCCTTTGGCAGGCCTTTGCAACGCTGGCGAGGAAGTTCCTCCCGGCACCCCGCCGGCCCTGTTTTTGGGGAGCGAAAGAAAGAGCAACCGGAGGAACACCCTATGACACCGCCCGTTACAACAGATTCACATTTCATCAGCCATCGGCATGTCAGTGGTTCGGCATCCAGCCTGCCCGCGGCCGGCAAGCAAAATGCGAGAAGTGCCATAGAAGTGGAAAACCTGAATGTGCATTATGGCAAAGGGCACGCGGTACATGACCTGTGCCTGACCATTAATCATGGCGAAGTAACGGCGTTCATCGGCCCGTCAGGTTGTGGAAAGTCCACAATTTTGCGCTGTTTCAACCGCATGAATGATCTGGTTCGGAATTGTCAGGTGCGCGGCAGCATTAAAATTCATGGAGCCGATATTTACGATCGCCGGACCGATGTCATGGAACTGCGCAAGCGGACCGGCATGGTATTTCAAAAGCCCAATCCGTTTCCGAAAAGCATTTTTGAAAATGTGGCCTATCCGCTGCGGATACATGGCGTTGGCGGAAAATCTGTCATCGGACAGAAAGTTGAAAAATCGTTGCGGTCCGCCGGCTTGTGGGATGAGGTAAAAGACCGCCTGCACGCATCGGCCCTTTCCCTGTCCGGCGGGCAGCAGCAGCGACTCTGCATTGCCCGTGCCATTGCGGCGGACCCGGATGTGCTTCTGATGGATGAGCCATGTTCCGCGCTGGATCCCATTGCCACGAAAACCATTGAATCGCTGATTAATGAGTTAAGCAAATCCATTACGATTGTCATTGTGACCCATAACATGCATCAGGCGGTTCGGGTGGCCCACCAGACCGCGTTTTTCTATATGGGGCGACTGATAGAATCCGGACCGACCGATAAATTATTTCACAAGCCCGATCACCAGCAGACGCTGGCTTATGTGACCGGCCAATTCGGCTGATTCCGCCTGCGTCCGTCGGCCTCTGTGTCTGTCGGGCCACGCAAAAGCGGGGCACTGGGGATATCGATAGCTTCAATCTTTGGTCGCGTTGCGCCCGGGGGCCGTTGATTATCGGTCGGACACTGGCCCTAGACCGCTTTCAGGTCATCTGCGTCTGCAACAAGCCCTGTTCCAATAATGTTCCATCCATGTTCGGTAAAAGTCTCCCATACGCGATCCATTTTTGTCGATAAAACAGCTTGAAAGCGGCCAGTCAGGTCTCGCCATCCTGTATTGCCGCACTATTGCGCAGACGACGGTGAATAATCGTTGTGGTGCCAATAACACAGGAAGCTGCCCGATGGATATTGATCCACGCACAATTTTTATGGTTCTTACGTTAATTTTCTTGGTGCTGGGCATTGCGCAATTCGGATTTTACGCCGTTCGCCGCCGCGAAGCCTGGTTTCTGGACTGGGGATTGGGCAACGTTTCCGCGGCCACAGCCGTGATTCTATTTTTGCTTTATGGCCGCATACCTGAATCGCTGGCCATTCCGGCGTCAAACACCCTGATAGTACTGGCCTGGGGATTCTGCTGGAATGGATGTCGGCGGTTTACGGGGCTGCGTTCAAACTTATTATTTCCGGTGGGGGCGGCGACTGTTTTATTTTTATTGCTGAAATTTGCAACGCCGATCAGCGGGCACATTGCCGGCCGGCTTTTGCTGGTATCCGCCATATCGGATGTCATGGTGGTTGCCACGGCATGGATTCTACTTAACGCGGGTCGAAATAAAGGGCTATATTGGGCCCGTATGGCCGGCATACTGGCCATCGGCATTGCCGTGATGATTGGTTTGCGCGGCGTATTGGGGGCATTCATCCTTCATGCGCGCATTGTGATGCAGCCGGAAAGTCATCTGGGAGTTATGCTGTTGCCGTCAGTGGTGGTTGCACTTGTCTGGAATTTAAGTCTGATGGGGATGACCGCGGAACGGATGCGCGGCATTCTGCTGCATGACGCCTGTTGCGATGAACTGACCCAGGTGCTTAACCGGCGCGGTATCCGCGCGGCGCTTTGGCGGGCATTGCGACGTGGCCAGGGCGGCACCACCGCGCTTGTGTTGATTGATATGGATTATCTGAAGCTTTTCAATGACAGTTTCGGCCACGCCGCCGGAGACTCTCTGCTGCGATGCCTGGCCCGCGCGGTGGAAATGCAGCTGCGCGGCGGGGATTCAATCGGGCGCATGGGCGGCGACGAATTTGCCGTTGTTCTGACGGATATTGATCAGGCTCAGGCGGTGGCCATGACCGAAAGCTTTCGCGCTGAATTTGCCGTTCGCGCAATGGACGTATGCCCTGATTTTCAACCCACCGCCAGCGTCGGAATTATATATATAGATGATAACGAATGGTCAATAGATCAGATCATCGCCCGCGCCGATCGCGCGCTTTATAAGGCCAAAGCGGCCAGGAAGCCGCGCCCGGTCCGCCCGCAATCCATTCTGCCCGCGCGGCTTGCGACTCAAGCTGTCGGAAATTGAAATCGCCAGCAGGCCCGGCTGCAGGTTCGCGTGTATCCGCCCCGTCAGCGCATAATGTGCCCGCCGCGATACAGATATCATTGCGGGCCAAATCAAAGATTATCAATCAGTTAATATCCGCTTAGCGCAACTCGGGTCTAATCCCTATGAAGAATAAGTGTCACCTGTTGGCCTGTCCGGGGAGTTCCGGCTGGCAAAGGTGAATTGTTGAAAAGGACATTGTTATGTTCCAAAAACTTCGTAGTGGTTTATTGGCCGCGACTCTTGCGGCCCTCGCCGGGGTGGCGATGGCTTCCACCGCCCGGGCGGTGGAAATTCAGGGTGCCGGTTCGACTTTTGTCGCGCCGATCATGCTGAAAAAATGGATTCCCGCGTTCATGGCCTCGCATCCAAATATCAAGGTGGATTATCAGCCGATCGGTTCGGGCGGCGGTATTAACGGTCTGATCAACAAAACCATTAATTTCTGCGGTTCAGACGCGGCCATGACCAATTCCCAGATCAGTTCGGCCGGCGGCCATGTTCTGCATCTGCCGGAGGTGGCCGGTCCGGAAGTCATGAGCTACAACCTTCCGATGATCCACAAGCCGCTGGTAATGGATGGCAAACTGATTGCCGACATTTATCTGGGCAAGGTGACCCGCTGGAATTCTCCGGAAATTGCCAAGCTCAATCCTGGCGTTAAACTTCCGAATCTGCACATTCTTGTCGCCCATCGTTCGGATGGCTCAGGCACCACTTACATCTTCACCGGTTACCTCTGCAAGGTCAGCAAGGGGTGGAAAACGCAGGTTGGTCAATCCACATCCGTGCAGTGGCCGGTAGGCCGTGGCGGCAAAGGCAATCCGGGCGTTGCGGCGCTCATCGAAAAGACTGTTGGCGGCCTGGGCTATCTTGAATATGCTTATGCCATTCTCGGTCATTTCCCCACGGCGACACTGATCAATCGTGAAGGTTATAAAATTCGTCCGTCCATCCCCTCGGTCATTGCCGCACAAAAGGCCGTTGTGGCCAATCTGCCCGCGGACTTTCGTCTGCCGATCATCAATCCGACCGGTGCCAAGGCGTATCCGATTTCAGGATTTACCTACCTGATTATCGACCGTGATCTGGGCTACATGAGCAAGGCCAAAGCCAAAGCCACGGTGGAATTCGTCCACTGGGTTCTGACCAAAGGTCAGAAATATGCCAAGAGCATGCAGTACATCAAGCTCGGCGCCAAAATGCGGCGCAAAGTGCTGGCTGAACTGGCCAAGGTAACCTGGAAGGGTCAGGCCATCGACTGATTGTTCAGGTGAACGGCGGTTGGGTTTGTCGGCTGGTCGAATTGCATCGCCAGTGTGGCAGATACCCGCCGCAGATAAGACCACATGGGAGTCCCCGGGACCAGAATAAGGCCGGGGACTCCTTTTGTTTATTTCACCGCCGGTGCAAGCCTGGCGGTCCGGTTTCGTAAGGGAATCCGCGTGGCCAGAATTGACATGACTGGAATGACAGGCTCGGAACCAGTTGAACAGACTTTCGCATATGCGCCGCAGAACGGCTGGCGGAAATGGCTGGATCGGGCTGTTTACGGGCTGGCGCTGGGCGGCGTGCTGCTGACCATGGCCATTCTGCTGACCATTTTTGTCGTCCTTATTCATGGCTCCTGGCTGGCATTGGGGCGAATCGGCTGGCATTTTTTCACCACACAGGCATGGAACCCGGTTCCGGGACGCGACCAATACGGCGTACTGGCGTTTATGTACGGTACGGGAATTACAACGCTGCTGGCACTTGTGTTTGGTGTGCCCTTGAGCCTAGGCGTGGCCATTTTTATTACCAGACTTTCACCCCGGTGGCTGGCCGGGCCGGTTTCGTTCCTGGTGGAACTTCTGGCCGCAATTCCGAGCATTGCCTACGGATTGTGGGGCTGTTTTGTGATGTCCCCGTGGCTGCAGAACTACCTGGAACCGGCGATTTACGCTGTGTTAAGACACATTAAACTCTTTCCCGTGGGAAAATATCCGAGTGGACGTATCGAATTTTTTCCGGCCAATCTGGTTCGCGGTGGTCCTTCAGGCAGTGATTTTCTCGCCGGCGGTCTGATTCTGACCATTATGGTTCTTCCTATTATCACGGCGATCACGCGCGATGTTCTGCGGCAGTTTCCCGCGGAACTGGAGCAGGGCGCTTATGGCCTTGGGGCGACCTGGTGGCAAACCACTCGCCTGGCGCTGGGCTATTGCCGGGCCGGAATTTTCGGTGCCGTCATGCTGGGCATGGCTCGGGCAATCGGTGAAACGATGGCGGTTATTATGGTCATTGGGAATACCGATTCGATCAGCGCGAGTCTTTTCGCCGGCGGACAATCCATGTCGGGCGTGCTTGCCAATGAATTTATGGAAGCCGACCATCCGATTTATTTAAGCGCCATGTTCTATGTCGCATTGGTTTTAATGGTCAGTTCGTTGCTGACCAATGTCTCGGCGAGGCTGCTTTTGTCCCGAATCAGCGGCGGCAAAGGCACCCACTGAAAATGTAACTGAACTTCAGGAAAGACCGCGCATGAATCAGACCGCAACGCCAACAGATTTGAGCAATCCTTTCGCCGGCCGCCGACCCGGCCGCCGCTGGATAAGCCGAGGCGTGGCGGCGCTTTGCATCATATCCACGGGGCTGTTTCAGACCGTGGCCGTGGTGGC
>JAJZOA010000232.1 GCA_021852225.1 Planctomycetota bacterium | reverse complement strand
ATCTAATAGTTCACGGATATTTGGGTCCGCGGAATGCCAAACGCCATCAATCGAAGGAGTCCGAGAATGAAGACCTCGCCCCGCATCACCAGGGAAAAATGTGACAGAGGATTCACACTTGTGGAACTTCTGGTAGTTATTTCCATCATCGCATTGCTGATTTCTCTACTGCTGCCCGCGCTGGCCCGGGCCAAGGCCGCCGCCGACGACACTGTTTGTGAAGCTCACCTGCGTTCACTTAGTCAGGCTGCCATTATTTATGCGCAGGAAAACGGCGAGTTTTTTCCGGCCATGTTTAACAACCACACGGATGTCAACGGTCCGAACCCATCTTTTACAGCCATTGAGAACAGTCCGACCGGCATTTGGACATACGAAGTTATTACCACCATGTATCCCTATTTAAGTCATTCACAACAGCTTTCGCCAGCCAATCCGAAATTCTGGTCGCAACCCTTCCTGTCCGTACAGGCGAATTTTATTGATCCTGCCGTCGACGCGGATGCCGGCGGAAATAACTCATGGCAATATACCGATACACACAACAATCAGGTAAATGAATATTCGGCAATTGATTATGGTTACAACGACTGGGTGGCCGCCGGGACACGCACCGCGAGCGTGGTTCAGGGTTCGCAGGCGGTTCTCTGGAGCTGCTATACCTGGCCGGGGGAAAACGCCAACCAATTGCCGCACTATCCGTCATCTCCGGATCCCTTTATAAACGCCGGATATGCGGATGGCCATGTGGAAGTAGTGCGTTATTCGACGCTGCAATCAAGCTTTGACTTAATGAACAATAACCAAGTGACACAATGGCCCTATTACGGCTCAACGAAATTTCTGAGTCTGGGTTGGAATGTGACCTGGGCCAATCAGTACTGACGGAATATGCCACACATGCAGTTTTTTCGCCTGTCCGGAACCGGAGGTGAGACTCGTGTTGTGTTGAGTTTGAACTGTTGAACGCGGTTCGGTTATCGATAGCCGCCCCGAATCGGATGAATTGCGCTCATTTTTGAATCGCGGGGCTGAACGAAGGAGTTCTTAATGTTCGGAAAACTTGTCCAGCGGAATTGCGTTGTCACGACGGCGGCCATCGCGGCGGTTGCCGCGATTGTGATCGTTGGTAATTCAGTGGCCGGAGCCGCCATGGTGGCGGCGGACAACGCCAACAACTATACAAGTGCTGATTTTAACAGCACTCCGGTTAATTTGGGCAGTGGCTTCGGGCCTTGGGCGACTGCGGGCAATTCTGGTGCCGCGCCCTATACCGGTGTGTACCTTAACAAGCCGTCTTACGTGCCGACACTCATCGGCAGCGGAACTTACAACGCCTGGGCTATTTATTCGGACTATCCGACCAGTACAACCGCAGGCACCGAATCGGTCTATCGCGCTTTGGAAAATTCCACGAGCACCGGCCTGGGCACTTTGCGGATTGGCCAGCAGATCAGTGTGGACTTATCCCTGCAAAATGGAACGGGCACCATCAACGCCAACGGTCAGGCCGCGTCTTATGGGGTGAGCTTCATGACAGGCTCGGGGGTCTCTGCCACCAATGTATTGCAGGTTTCATTTACCGACCTGGCCACCGGCACGGGGGGCAATACCTCCAGTTCCACCGCTTTGCAGACAACCATTACTGCGGCGTCCGGATCGGCTTCCTATCTTCAGGGAGTCAGCAGCAATGCCATCCTTGAAGCGGATTTAAATGACAATTCTGCCACGAACGGCAGTGGAATTTCCGCTTCGCTGGCGATTACCGGCGGCGGCAGCGGCAGTTACAATTATTCCCTGAAGCTTACGCCGCTAAATGGCGACCCCGTCGCTTCTTATACAGGTATTTTAACCGGACCGGTTAATCAGATTGGCGTAACTTATACTGGAAATCAGGCCAGCAGCAATCACAACGCTTTCTTTAATAATCTTGCGGTCAGTAATGTTCCGGCAGCGCCCGAACCAGCATCTCTGGGTCTGCTGGCTGTTGGTGCCGGCGGATTGTTGCTTATGCGACGACGTTTGACCATTGATCTGGCCAGCAAGCATTATGATGCGGCATAAAAAAAGGTGCTTCAACGTGCATAATCGCGGCACAGCGCCACCTGACCGGAGTGGCGCTGCGTTTTTTTCCCCCGCACAGCCCAAGCAACGCTGTTGATTGTTTCGTGCGCACACCACGCGGCGTTAAGATACTTGTTATATCGAAGCCAGGCGATTCGCAGCCCGGCCCATTATACGCAAGGCAAGATGCATAATAGACTGCCTTTGGAGATTCGGCGATGCGCCTTTTAAGCAGTTGCAATGATAAACACCCAGTGATAATCGCAAGATCGGAACCAAGCCCAGGCTCGCCGAACGGCCAATCGCGTGGCGCAAATTTAGGCATACCATCGATCGCATACCTTTTAATCCTTATGCTTATAGCCATTATCACGACAGCCGCCGCTCCGGTGCGCGGGGCGACTCACAGATTCTGGGCAGGCTCGGATGTTTCGTATTTTGGCTACATTGAATCGCATGGGGGCGTATACCGGTATAACCATCAGGCGACCGGCTTGCTGCAGGCCTTCAAACAAGCCGGCTGCAATTGCCTGCGATTGCGGTTATGGCATCGGGCGACCGAGGCGGAAAAAAGGCGGTTCGGCAAACTTGGCACCATTAACGATCTGGCTTATACGCTGCCCCTGGCGCGGCGCATAAAAAAAGCGGGATTTTATTTTGTTCTGGACATGCACTTTTCGCCAAGCTGGGCGGATCCAGGCCATCAGCCAACTCCTTCCGCCTGGCGGCATTTGCCATTCGATGAGTTGTGCCGCCACCTGCGCGGCTATTGCAATCGCGTGATGACCACATTGCGAAAAGCCCATGCAATGCCGGATATGGTGCTGGTCGGCAATGAAATTAATGACGGCATTTTGTGGCCCACAGGCAAGCTCTGGGTTCATCATCGGGGGAGGTGGAACCGGCTGGCCAAATTACTTAACGCAGCCATTAAGGGTATTGACACCGGCAGCGGTTCGCAAAAGCCCAAAATTATGATTCAGGTGGGCAATTTTTCCTACGCCCCGGATTTTTATAAAAATCTGATATCCCATGGCGTAAAGTTTGATTTTATTGGATATGATTTTTATCCGGTCTGGGGCGGATCGCTGAAGCATCTTAAAGCCAGTCTTATTAGCCTCTCCACATTGGGCAAGCCGATTATTGTTGCGGAGACCGCATATCCATTTATCAATAACGCCTACAATGCCAACTGGCTTAAAAAACCGGGAATGCAGTTCCCGTTTTCGCCCACAGGACAAGCGGCCTATGCCAAAGCCGTTGTCACTATCGTTAAGGCCCTGCCGCATCATCTTGGCCGGGGCGTCTGGTGGTGGGCGGGGGAATACAACGCCGATCAGGCCGAATTTTCCCGCAATCCGTGGAGCGATCGGTCATTGTTTGATGTTCATGGCAACGCACTGCCGGCCATGCGTGTGCTGGGACAGGCCGCGAGGTGAGCCACCGGCTGCCGGTTCGCCGGGGGCGCTGCGGAGGCATAGCACACCCAAATGCCAGTCATATGGCGGTGCGGCTTTCCTGCCTGCATTCCCCTGCGCCATGGGCCTGCACCACATGAGGTTAAGCCGGCAGGCGGGACGCCCGCACCACAAACTAAGTTTAAGGCGGCAGGCAAGATGCCTGCACCACAAATGAACTTAAACTGGGAGGCGGGAGGCATGCACCACAAACAAACAGGTGCTCAAAAATGCTTATTGTTACGCCCTCTTTTCACTTCCCGACCAATACGGGCAAACCTGGGTAGCCGACTAATATTTTCCGCCCCATACCCCCTTACGGATTCGGCATTCGTCCTTCCGAAATGCCATTTCCTGTAAGCGGTGCAGACACTTTTACACACCCCAGTGGTCCCGCAGGCACTCGGTCATATGCTTGGCATCGGTGCCCCGGCAGGCAGGCGAGGGTCAGTCACGTTTCCGGCCAAAGACAATCGTTCTCCGAAGGCTCGGTCTTGCATGATAAAGTTCATGATGCACGGGCCCGATCATAAGAAATGCCTTTTACAAATACCGTGCGCGGGCGCGAGTTAATTGATGGCGGATTCTACAGGCGATCGCCCTGGCGGCGCGGTGCCGGAACTCTTGCCATTGGCCGGCGGGGCTATTATTCTTAGTCAGCATTATGTTTTCGGTGGTCCTGAATCCGGGATTTTGCCGAATAACTCATTTAATGTAGAAATGGCTCCGGACGGGTTATCGGACAATGCCTCCCCTTTGGTGCCTGAATTAGCTAAACCGGCAGGACAAAAAGGAAACGCGTGAAAGACTTAAATCAAAGAGTTGTGGTATGTGGCGCAGGCGGCTTTATTGGCGGTCATCTCGTTGGCGACCTGCTGGCACAAGGTTATAAACATGTCCGCGCAGTGGATCAGAAACCATTGGACCAGTGGTATCAGATATTTCCCAATGCGGAAAACCTGCAGCTTGACCTTTCCGAAAAGCCGGCCTGCTACAAAGCCCTTAAGGATTCCGCGCACGTGTACAATCTTGCCGCGGACATGGGCGGAATGGGATTTATTGAAACCCATAAAGCCCTTTGCATGTTAAGCGTGCTCATTAACACCCACCTGCTTATGGCGGCCAAAGACTGCGGCATCCATCGCTTTTTCTACGCCTCATCCGCCTGCGTCTACAATGGTGAAAAGCAGATCTCACCAGATGTCATACCCCTTAAAGAGGCCGATGCCTATCCCGCCATGCCGGAAGATGGCTACGGTTGGGAAAAGCTTTTCAGCGAACGCATGTGCCGGCACTTCCGTGAAGATTTTAATATCGTCACCCGGGTGGCCCGTTACCACAATGTCTATGGTCCGCACGGCACCTGGGATGGTGGCCGGGAAAAGGCACCTGCGGCAATCTGCCGCAAAGTCATTTCCGCCAAACTGTCCGGAAAACATGAAATTGAAATCTGGGGCGATGGCCATCAGACTCGCAGTTTTATGTATATATCGGACTGCCTTAAAGGTACCCAGGACATCCTGTGGAGCAATATTATAGAGCCTATCAATCTGGGCAGCAGTGAAATTGTCACCATCAATGGCTTGGTGGATATTGTTGAAAGCATTGCGGGCATCAAATTGCGCCGCAAATACAACCTGACGGCACCCAAGGGCGTCAATGGCCGCAACAGCGACAACACCCTGATTCAAAAACTCATGGGCTGGGAACCTTCAGTAAAACTCCGCACCGGTCTGGAAGCCACCTATGCATGGATATACAACCAGATGACCGACAAAAATGCCCGCAAAGTTGTGTGAGCCGGCGGATTTTTCGGGAAAATCGCCCCACTTTTCAGCATGCCAGCCGGATTAAGCCATGACCGACCGTCAGCCTTCACCAGCCATCTCCGAACAGGCGCCCCTGCTGCTTATTTTTTCGCAGACTTTTGTTCCCGACCCGGCTTCCGTCGGCCAGCACATGACGGATGTTGCAGTGGCCATGGCCAGCCGAGGCTATCGCGTGCGCGTCTATACATCCCAGCGCGGCTATGAAGACCCCAGCCGGCGATACCCGCTGCGGGAAAACATGAAGGGCGTGGATGTGCGGCGGATGCGATGGTGCTCTTTCGGGAAGAAAAACCTGCTGATCCGGATTGTGGGCACGGCCAGCTTTTTGATTCAAAGCTTTTTCGCGGGCCTGTTTACGCCGCGGGTCAGCGGAATTTTCTTCAGCACGTCGCCGCCCATGATGGGATTCACCGCGGTCTGCCTGAAAAAGTTGCGACGTGTTCCCATAGCCTACTGGGCTATGGATCTGAATCCAGACCAGCTGATTATGATGGGAAAAATCCGGCAGCACAGCCTGCGGGCCAGGCTTCTGGAAACAGTTAATCGCGTCATTTTGCGTAATTCCGCCGTGATTTTCGCACTGGATCGCTTCATGGCGGACCGGCTGAAAAATCGCGGCACATTTTCCGCCAAAATGCCTGTAGCCCCTCCATGGTCGCATGACGTTGCCGGTGAAATGCGGCATCATGACAACAACCCTTTTCGCCTGGAACATGGTCTGACCGGAAAATTTGTAGTGATGTACAGTGGGAATCATACGCCGGCGAATCCACTGGCCACAATTCTGCAGGCCGCGATTGAACTTAAAGATCACCCCGTGATCCGCTTTGCTTTCATTGGCGGCGGACTGGGAAAAAAGGAGGTCGAGGCCGTAAAAACGGAGCATCATCTGCAAAATATGCTTTCCCTGCCGTATCAGCCGCTGGACCAGATCAAATTCTCCCTTTCCGCGGCGGATGTTCATATTGTGTCGCTGGGGGACAATATGGTCGGCATTATCCATCCATGCAAGATATACGGTGCCATGGCGGCGGGGCGCCCAATTCTGTTTCTTGGCCCGAAGCCGAGCCACGTATCGGACATTCTGGACCATTATCCCATCGGCTGGCACATTGCCCATGGGGATGTGGCCGGAGCCGTCCGTGTGCTGCTGGAAATTCAGGCCACGCCGCAAAATCAGCTTGCGGAAATGGGTCGCTGTGCCCAGCGGGTTCTTCGCGAGACCATGAGCCAGGAAATTCTCTGCGGCCGCCTGTGTGATGATCTGCAGGCCGCGCTCGGATTGCCGCCCCCGCCGAACCATGTAAACGCCGGCGGCATTGTCTGATTTCATTTATCCATCCGCCTGATATAATTCCGGCCGTACCGCAAATCATGCGGCCAGCCCGTGAACGTTTATTGCGTGAAGGAACCGAATGGAACTGAAAATTCATGATCCCGCCCCGCCCTTTTCCCTTCCAGCCACCACGGGCCAGAAGATCAGCTTAAAACAATTCCCGGGTAGTAAAGTTGTCCTGTATTTTTACCCGAAAGATGACACACCGGGTTGCACGAAAGAGGCGTGCCAGTTTCGCGATGGCATCGCGGACATAAAAAAAGCCGGTGCTGTGATTCTGGGGGTCAGTCCGGATGATGTGGCCAGCCATGAAAAGTTCCTGAAAAAATTCAGCCTTCCATTTCCATTGCTTGCGGATGTGGATCATGCGGTGGCAGAAAAATATGGCGTGTGGGTGGAAAAATCAATGTATGGCCGCAAATATATGGGAATTGAACGATCCACGTTTTTGATTGATTCCCAAGGTCGAATCGGCCGCATATTTTCCAAAGTAAAGGTGTCCGACCATTATGCCGAAGTGCTTGCGGCGCTGGCGGAAATCAAATAATTCAACTTTCCCGTGTGGGTGTGCCCGCTTTGGTCGGGACGCTTTTCGCCTTGGGCTGCCCCAAAACAATTGGTATGCCCAGAAAGCGTTCCTATTGTTTGTGGTGCGGGCATCTTGCCTGCTGGCTTAAACCCATGTGGTGCAGACCCGCGGCGCACGGGGATGCAGGCGGGACGCCCGCACCACAAACAGCCCCACCCACTATGGCACCATCCTTCCGCTTCCCGACAAAAACGGGCACACCCTCCCGTGTTGCGACCTTCAACCCAGGCGAATGCGCGGATCGGCAATTGCGCATAAAATATCCACCACCAGATTCAGCAGCACCAGCAACGCGGTGTACACCAATACCGTACCCAGAACCAGTGGAATGTCTTTATCCAGGCAGGCGTTCACAAACACCTGCCCGAGGCCGGGAATGGCGAACAGTTTTTCAACCACGAATGATCCCGTCAGCACACCCGCCGTTGCCGGTCCCAAAAAGGTTAATACCGGTATGGAAGCATTTGGCAGCAGATGACCGGTCAGCACCCCCGCCGCACCAACACCCTTGGCCCGCGCGGTGCGGATATAGTCCGCCGATGCGACATCCAGCACACTTCCCCGTGTAAGGCGCGCAATATATGCCAAATAGGGTATCGAAAGCGTAATTGCGGGCAGCACAAGCTGCGAAAAAGTTCCCCACCCGCCCGCTGGAAGCACCGCCAGGCTTACCGAAAACAGCATCAGCAGCCCAGAACCAATCACAAATGTCGGCAAAGATATTCCCAGCAGTGAAAACACGGTCATGGCCAGGTCCGGCCAGCGGCCGCGGTAAATCGCCCCCATGAGTCCCGCCGCAACTCCGAACCACAGACCGATCAACAGCGCCATCGCCCCCAGCGCCATGGAAACCGGCAGCGTGGAACGAATCACATCCAGTACTGTCCAGTTTTCATAACTGATGGTAGGCCCCATGTCGCCGTGCATGATAATCCGCCACATATAGGCCAGCCATGCGTGCACCGGGTCATTTAATCCGTAGCGGGCCTTAAGCGCTGCGAGAATGGCGGCGGGTGGCATTTTATGGCCCAGAAATGGATCGCCCGGGGTGGCCATAAGCAGCCAGAAGGTTGCGCTATAAACCAGAAATATGACCAGCACGGACTGGACCAGCCGGCGAAGAATATACATTTTCATCGGACCGCCCCCGCCGCCCCGGAATGGTTTCGCCAGTGAATGTACTTAAAAAGCGTAATCAACTGCACATTCGGCCTGATGCCGCCAATTCGATTCCGATTGTACATATAACCATCACTGGCCTGGTAAAGCGGAATGGCGGGTATCAAATCCGACACTAACAGTTTTTCCGCGGCCGACAGCGCCGCCAGCCGATTTTGCGGATCCACCGTTCGCGAGGCCTCCCGCATGAGCGCTTCATAACGCCGGGAATTCAGACCGGTGTGATTGTTCGGATTTGATGCCCGGAACAGGTTCAACCAGGTAGTCGGATCACGATAATCGCCATACCAGCCGCTTAAATCCACATCAAAATTATGATTCACCGTGTCTTCATGAAAAATTTTGCTTTCCTCCTGTACAATCCGCGTCCGTATCCCAAGTCGCTTTTGCCACATGTGCGCCACCGCCTGAGCAATCCGTGCTTCGGCGGTCTGACCGCCGCCGATAATAAGAAATTTCAGTCGCCGCAAACCCCGCCCGCCGGGAAAGCCAGCCTGCCGAAGGAGCTTGCGCGCCCCGGCCGGGTTATAGCCTATCCCGGCCGGACTCCGGTAACCGGGTATCGAATCTGGTGGAACAAGAACATTTACCGGCCGCTCCGGCAGGCGCAACACATCTTCCACAATCGCCTGCTTGTTAATGGCCATGGCCAAAGCTTGCCGCACGCGCCGGTCGTTCAGAGGCGGGCGCAGACAATTAATATCCATGAACCAGGTGCCGAATACCGGACGGTAATGCACATCATGCCGCGCACCGGCAGCTTCCAGATGAAGAAGCGCGGGCGCGAAATTCCCCGGAATAAATGACAGAACATTCACCGTCCCGCTTTGGTATGCCAGAAACGCGGACTGAGCATCTGGATAATTTTCCACGAGCAGACGCCGACAGTGCACGGCGGTTCGATCGTAATAATATGGATTCGGTTTAAGCAGCAGATATTCATGAAACCGCCAGTCTGCAAGGTAATAAGGGCCGTCCGTAACCAGCCAGGGCGGCCGTGTCCAGCGGGCGTTGTAATGCACAAAACCGCCCGTGTGGGTTAAAAATCGCTGCATGGATCCGGCATCCAGCGGGAAAAATGGGGGAAAGGCCATCAGCGAAAGAAAATATCCGCATGGCCGAGTCAAATGGACCACCAGTTCGTGGGGGCCGCGAGCCTGTACGCCCACGGTGGAAAAGGCCAGATGATGCCGCGGATGATGCACCAGCGAATAAAAATAGGCACGGGCACCGGCCAAATGAAAATAAAGAGCCACATACCCACCCGCTGTGGATGGATGCAGCATGCGCCGCCACGAGAAAACAAAATTCTGGGCCGTAACCGGATCACCATTTGACCAACGGGCGCCGCTCCGCAAATAGAAATGATATGTGCGGCCGTCCGGTGATAGAGTCCATTTTTCCGCAATGCCGGGCATGGGCTCCAGAGTTTTCGGATTGTATTGGGTCAACCCCTCCCATAGTCCCAGGGCAACTCGGATATCCTGCATCCAGGTCATCCGCTGCGGATCCAGCGTGTGAATTTGACCGGCCTCACAAAACACGATGGCACCACGCCTGCTGGCGGCTGATGCGGATAGAAAAAAACAACCAAAACCGACTAACAACAGAAGTATAGTAGGAAAAAGCAGCGTCCGTTTCATGGGAATAAGAATAACCGATTGCCATTTACTTCAGAAGCCGAACCATTAACTGGTCATGGTGGCAAGTCCGAAGGTTGGGCATCTTGCATGACTTCGGAATACAAGGCGGGCGAGACGCCCGTCCCCCAGACGCGTTTGGTAACCGACAACGGCCGGCCCCAGTTAATTTCCTTTCGGCTTTAATCGTCGTGTACATTGCCAACTGCCGGGGGCGGGCAAGCCGGAGCGTTGTCAGGTGCGGACATCCTCCAGTAAGCTGATGGAGGCGATTATTTCGCGACGCACCATGACCTTGGCACGATTGGACCGAACGCCAAGTTCACGGGTCTGGGCGATATAATATTCCTTGGTTGAGCCGCTATCCTGCGTATCGTGCACATCGGCTTCATGAAGCAGCAAAACCTCTGCGTGAAGATCGCCCAGTGTGCCGATATAAATAAGCGGCCCCGGCGTATCCAGGATTACAATCCGGCCACGCCAGATGTCCAGTGGATCGGTTTGTGCCTTGTTTTCCATTGCCATCCTTTCCGCCTGTTTGTTGAGACCGTGCGATGGTACGATTATAGTGCCTGAAATGGAAACCGGCCTGTTCGGGTGAACGGCGGAAATTCAGGGGTAAATGGGTCCGGCGGACTGGTGCGGCAGGCCTTTCCTTCGCACCGGGTAAAACCGGATCGGGCTTTTGAAAGGAATCTTCCATGGCGCGAGTTCAGAAGTTCTTGACCGGAAAATGTTTGTTTAACCAAAGCCCGTTAAGCCGGCTACGGGGCACAACCGGCTGGCAACGGGCCGCAATGCTTTTACTGGCCACGGGAGTTTTGTTCGCCACGCAAGGCAACGTTCGCGCGGACCAGGCGTTTGATCAGAAAATTGCCGCCCGGGAAGCGAAATTGACACCGAATGATGCGGTGGAACGGGTTAACCTTGCCACACTTCTTTACAACCACCGTGAATACAGGCGTGCCTTGGCACTTGTAAACCAGGCGCTGGCGATTAACCCGCAACTGCAGGACGCCCATCTGCTTAAGCGGCTCATAAGCCGGAAAATGGGCACCGGAGCCGCGGCGGGCACACAGGCCGGTCCGGCGGCGGCCACCAGCCAGCCGGTGCATAAGTTGCTGACCATGAAGCAGATTTATTTGGTTCGACTCTGGGAATTAACGCGGCATGAAACAGCCCCGCTTCAGGGCCTGATTCTGGATCGCACCAAAACCCTGAACAAATTCTGGCATGAGCACATTCTGCTGAATCGGCGTTACCAGAATCCGCCCCCCACCCGGCTGGATTATGAAGAGTTCATCAGCCCGACTAATCTTAAACGCCAGATCCAACTGATGCGGCGGTTCGGCAATCCGGCCGTTTTAAGCAAAATTGAAATTCAAAGTGATCCCGACGCATTGCGCACGTACCGCACATATATTCAGCCCTTCGTTCTGCAAAGCTGCTCAACGATTGGTTGTCACCGTGGCCAGGATTTCAGTGGCTTTAAACTGTTCGGCGCCGGTGGCGTGCCGAATGTGCGTCAGACTTATACGAATTTTTATATTCTTACCCATTATCGATACAAGGGTCAGCCGCTGGTGAATCAGGATAATCCGAACATGTCACTGATTTTACAATATGTGGCCAATCCTGATGTGGCGGCATACCGCCATCCGGGCAAGAAAGCCGGCCCGGTCAGTCGACGGGTGAACACGAAGCGAATCGTGGCTTGGATAGAATCCTTGCGGTATCCGCACCATAGTTATGGATTTACATATGTCATGCCGCATCCGGTGCATCAGCCGTAAGGCGGCATTTGAAAATCCGCGGGCAGTGTCATGACAACTCGCACGATGAGGCGCGTCGGCGAGCTTCTTCGCCCGCCCATGGCGGTCTGGCACCAGGCGTCTGGCCCGAAAACCAACGCCGCCGCCGTGGATATAAAGTCCACACTCTGCTGTTTTAGGTATGCGTCCGACCAACCGCATCCGTGGGAAATTTCCCTGCGGGATGCCCCTGATTCCTGGAAAATACGATAGAGAACGCGACGACTTAGAACAGCATCAAACGAATGGTCACTTAATTATTATCCTCTGCGTTACCCGGCGTCCTCTGTGGTTAAAATTCACCGCAGGGGACGCAGAGGTCAAGCCATGGAAAGAACTGAAAATCGCGGCCCGGGTCTGTCTGATATTCGCGGGACGATTACCGCCGTGTTGAAACAAGAGGCATGGCCGCAGGTTCAAATATTCATAACTTAATACGCAGAGTCAGGATAACTGGCAGGTAAGTCCAAAAATAACGGGCAGCAAACGGCATTTGATACCAACAGCGAATGATTTCCCCGATCTATATATGCTTAAAAAGCAGGCCCACGATGGATAGGCGGGGAAATATTTTCGGGCGTTGGCAGACATGCCGCACTCATAGTCCTGAAAAAGTGGCGACAGCAATATGAGAAATGCCACTTTTATACGCATTAGAGAAAAATGCGTTTATTTTAATTTTTTACTTGCAAATCGTGCCATCCTGAATTAGAATTCTCCAGCGTTAAGGGTGAGTGAGCGCCACAATTCGTAAGTGCGTGGTGCACACTTTGGTTAAAAATTAGTCGGATTCGGTATCCGCGTTGCCTTTGGCATGGAAGTTGCAATAAGGCAAATGGAGTTTTGTGGTGGCCACCGGCTTTTTCCTTGGAAGAGTTTCCAAGGGGCTGGTGAGTACCGTAGTAAACGCTCGGGTCGGTCAATAACTCAAGAGTACGAGAGCCGCAAGGATGCGAACTAACTCAAGTCTTGAGAGAGCAATTGAGGACCCCAGAGAGAAAGGTTCGTGTCTATGTTTAGTTTTTCCGGGAAATCCAAGTTGTCGTGCGCGCTGCTCGGTGCAGCGGTCGCAGGGGCGATGGCGATTGGGGCGACAAATGTTGGCGCTCAAATTGTCTTGACGTCCCCATATGGATCCCTTAGCACTAATCCCATCGTTACCCCGGTCACTTCGGGCTACTCGTGGGTCTACAGCCTTGCTTTGCAGCCAAACACCGGGGTAGCCTCCGGTGATTCATTTGCGGTAATCGATTTCGGCGGTTACGTGAGTGCAACTTGGTCGCTCACGAATAACTCGGGATGGGGTATCAGCGAAGCCTATGTATACAATCCGGGCGCTATCTATAGCCCGCCGACAAGTCCCGCAAACAGTCCCTCAGTCGCAGACGTTATTTTAACATACACAGGTTCCACCTTTGGGAATGGGACCGGTTCTGCGGTTGCATTGGGGACGCTTACACTAGTCACCACATCGGGGACTGCTACACCCAGTACGCTCGGGTCGATCTCGCTGGGTAGCTACGGGTTCGCTGATCTTTCCCCATCGACCGACGGCTATAACCAGACGAACGTTTTGGTTCCTGGCCAGCCGCTTGCGGCTGGCCCGTTGCCACTTCCGGCGACGTTCTGGCCGGGCCTTGCCTGATGGTCA
>JAJZOA010000128.1 GCA_021852225.1 Planctomycetota bacterium | reverse complement strand
CTGATCCATTTCCGTTTTCCGCCTGGGGTGGGGAATTTTCATGGCAGCCAATCAGCAGTCTGGCTTTTCGCGGCGGTCTGTTTGATGGCAATACGTCCAACACACTGCCTGCGATTCCCAGTATTGATCCGTATGCGGTGGAAAATCCTTATGGGCTTATGGCGCTAACGGAGGAAAGTCTGAACTGGTCGGCCGGTCGCAACAAATTAAGTGGAACACTTACAGTCGGCCAGTGGTTTCATACCGGCGGGTTCCAAACGTATGCGGGGGGAACAAGGCAGGGTGCGTTTGGCTTTTATGGGTACATTGACCAGACTCTGTGGAAGTTTGCTTACCCCGCCGGACAGGCTGCTTCACGCATCGGCGCATTTATGCAGTATGCCTGGGCGGATGACCGGCTTACGGAAATGGATCAGAACATCAGCGGCGGTCTGCGCTGGCGCGGCCCGCTTCCCGGCCGCCCGGACGACAACACCGGTTTGGGTGCCACGTGGGTTCACCTGAGTCCGTATGCCCAGACTCCGCAAAACTTTGAACTTTCCGTTGAAGGCTTTTACTCTGCGGCGCTTACGCCCTGGCTTAGTGTCCAACCCGATGTGCAGTATATCGTAAATCCTGGCGGCACCTATCGAAATGCTCTGCTGGCTACAATACAGATGGGCATTCAATTTTAATTCGGATCAACGTTCGCACCCGTGGATCCATTGAAATTGTTATCATTTGCCCCATCAGGCGGCCCGCGCTATGCTCAACAGTGACTGCTGTGTGGTCTGGTATCTATTCTGCTTTAGAAAAGGGTGCTGAACAAATTGACCACACCAGACATCAAACGCAAAGTGTCCGAGGTGCATAATCAACAGACGTGCAACAGTGTATTTTTATCCGCAAGGAGTTCACGATGGAAATAGGCATGATTGGTCTGGGCCGCATGGGCGCAAATATGGTGGAAAGACTTTTGCACGGCGGCCATCGCTGTATTGTGTTTGATGTAAAGCCCCAAAATGTGCAAGCAGCCGTGGCGAAAGGGGCAAGGGGGGCTTCCACACCCGAAGATTTCGTAAAACAGCTGGCCACGCCGCGAACGCTCTGGCTGATGGTTCCCGCCGGTGTGGTGGATTCCACTCTTCAAACATTCGCCCCACTGCTGGAAACGGGCGATATTATTATCGACGGCGGTAATTCTTATTATCATGACGACCTGCTTCGTGCTGCAAAGTTAAAAGAACGTGGCATTCATTATGTGGATGTTGGCACATCCGGCGGCGTGTGGGGGGCAAAGCGAGGTTATTGCCTGATGGTGGGTGGCGAACCGTCGATCGTCAAACATATTGATCCGATTCTTAGCACACTCGCGCCCGGCATCGGTCATACCGAACCGACACCCGGTCGGGACCATTTGCCTCCGAGTACGGCGGAAAATGGCTATCTCCATTGCGGCCCGGTGGGCGCGGGGCATTTTGTAAAAATGGTGCATAATGGAATCGAATACGGCATTATGGCGGCATACGCGGAAGGCCTCAATATTCTAAAACACGCAAATATCGGCAAGAAAAGCGGCGAATCCGATGCCGAAACCACGCCATTGCGCAACCCGGAAAGATACCAGTACGACTTTAACCTGCCGGATATCGCCGAAGTGTGGCGACGCGGGTCTGTGATTGGTTCCTGGCTGTTGGATCTGACGGCGATTGCACTGGCGAAAAATCCGACTATGGATACATTTGCAGGCCGAGTATCGGATTCGGGTGAAGGCCGCTGGACAATCACCGCGGCTATCGACGAATCTGTGCCCGCTCCGGTGCTTAGTTCCGCGTTGTACGAAAGATTTGGTTCGCGTGGCGAAGCTCAATTTGCGGACCGCATACTTTCCGCCATGAGGTACGAATTTGGCGGTCATTTGGAAAAGACTGACGAAACAAAATAGGAGTATGGCGGTGACAGACCATTCCGATGCACTGGTATTTTTTGGCGCGACCGGAGACCTTGCGTACAAAAAAATATTTCCCGCACTGCAATCCATGATTCGCCACGGTCATCTGAACATGCCTGTGGTCGGCGTGGCCAAGGCGGGCTGGAATTTAACACAAATGCAGGCTCGCATTAAGGCCAGCCTGGACGAACATGGGGGCGGAGCGGATCCGCGGGTACTTGAGCAGTTATTTGCCACATTGCAATATGTGGATGGCGATTACAATGATCTCAAGACTTTTGCGCAGCTGCGCCAGGCGCTTAATCAGGCAAAGCATCCCCTGCATTATCTGGCCATTCCCCCCAGCATGTTCGCCACGGTCGCGGAAGGTCTGGCTCGCTCAGGCTGCCAGAAAGGGGCGCGAATAATCGTGGAAAAGCCTTTTGGGAGGAATCTTCTGTCGGCGCGCCAGTTGAACGCCACTCTGGAGCAATATTTCCCGGAAACCGCCATTTTCAGAATTGACCATTACCTTGGCAAGGAACCCGTACAGAGTCTTCTTTATTCGCGCTTTGCCAATTCTATGTTTGAGCCGCTCTGGAATCGTGATCGAATCCAGTCGGTGCAGATTACCATGGCGGAAAAATTTGGCGTGCAGGGGCGTGGCAAGTTTTATGAGGAAGCCGGTGCCATCCGCGACGTGCTGCAAAACCATATACTTCAGCTTGTCGCATGTCTGGCGATGGAGCCACCCGCTTCCATTGGCGAGCCGCTGCGCGATGAACGCGCCAAGGTTCTTTCCATGGTCCGGACGTTATCATCTGACGATGTGATCCGCGGCCAGTTTAAGGGTTATTTGGTGGAGGCCGGTGTTTCCCCGAATTCCACTGTTGAAACCTTCGTCGCGGTGCGATTAATGATTGACAGTTGGCGCTGGGCGGGCATTCCATTTTATATCCGGGCAGGCAAATGCCTGCCCATTTCCTGCACCGAAATTATGATAAAATTCAAAAGACCGCCTCAACAAGTGTTTGACGAGGCTGCCCACGGAAATCCAAATTACATTCGATTCCGCCTGAGTCCCCAGGTGGTCATTGCGCTGGGGGCGCGTGTTAAAAAGCCGGGTGGCACCATGGTTGGAACAGATGTTGAATTAATCGCCCAGCGGCAGACACGCGATGAAATGCCCGCCTATGAAAAACTGCTGCTTGACGCGGCCAATGGGACTTCGGAGTTCTTTGCCCGTGAGGATCAGGTAGAGGAAGCATGGCGAATTGTCGATGCGATTCTTGGCGATGCGACTCCCATTCATGCCTATGATCCCAATACCTGGGGACCCGCGGAGGCCCGCGCATTAATTCCCGACGCAGATGGCTGGCATGACCCGCGTGACGAACCGTCGCCTGTCAGCGATTAGCTGTCCAGCACCCGAGGTGAACGCATCGGTTCCGGTGCCATTACGCAATGCTTACATTGATACGCGCGTTGTCATGGTTGCGCCCAGGCCCGTTTCCTCCGGGGCTTCTGACCGGTTGGCGTTGGAAACTGAATTTTTGCAAATTGGCGGATAATCAGGTCTTTAACTAACACTTTGGTCGAACTGCTAGCCCACAAATAAATGAGCCGTGCAGTGTTTTTCCGGTTTTGGGCGGGGGCGGTTTATTACAGTATCGGTTATGCTGGCAATTCGGAAAATCTTTTTACCCAGGAGCTTCGGAAATGAACCATGGCTGCGTGATCTTTGATTTTGACGGCGTAATAGCCAATACCGAAGAAATTCATCTGATGGCGTACAACCACGCACTCCAGGAACTTCGCTCCCGTCTGGGAAAGGAGATAGTGATTACGCCAGAACGATATTTTTCGCGTTATATCGTCTATGGAACGATTGAAGGTTTCGGGCTGATATTGCAGGACGCCGGTATCACGGCCGCACCAGAACTTGTGGCGGAACTCGCAGCCGCGAAGGGCCGTATGATGGACCGTGACATTGTGGAATACGCCGGTCTGCTGCCAGGCGTTCGCCGTTTGCTGGATCATCTGGCTGATCATAAGGTACCGACCGGCATTTGCAGCGGCGCGCGGCGCCATGAAATTCAACCGCTGTTGGAGACCTTCGGCATCGCGGCCTTTTTCCCGGTCATTACCGCGATTGAAGACGTGCGTCATGGCAAGCCAGACCCCGAAGGTTATTCCAAAACGTTGCAATTGCTTAACGAACTGGATGACCGCAATTTTCCCGCCAACTGCAGTCTGGTGATTGAGGATACCAATGGGGGCGCGATTGCCGCGCATGCCGCGGGAATTCGCGTCTTGGGCGTGGCTACGAATTCGCCGCTGGAGCGAGTAAAGCACTGGGCTGATTTTGCTGTACCTGACCTGGCGCATCTGGACCTGGCGGAATTTGATTCATGGATCGGACTGTAAAGCGGCTGCGTATGTTCGCTGCAACAGGCCGCTGGCAACCATACGACCGATATGCTCGGGCAGGCATAATCCGGGCCGTGAACAGGCATGAATATTACAACCCTGCGGAGCGGCCAGTCCCTGCAGCGGGCATGGCGGGAACACTCGCGAATTTCGTGTATTTATGTTAAGATGCGGCCGGTTGAAAAGCGGGAAAAATCGCCCGCGTGGCCGGCAACGGAAATGCCGCCTCCCAACAGGCATGAGGACCTTATAGATGTTCGATCAGGACGCCCGGATTACCGACCTGCAGATTGAAACCGAGTTGCAGGAAAGCTATCTCACGTATGCCATGAGCACAATCATGGATCGAGCGCTGCCGGATGTGCGTGACGGATTAAAGCCGTCCCAGCGACGAATTCTGGTCGCCATGAACGACTTGCAGCTAACTCCGCGAAGCAAACATCGTAAATGCGCTAAAATTGCCGGTGACACGTCCGGCAACTATCACCCGCATGGTGAAGCGGTCATTTATCCCACATTGGTGCGCATGGCGCAAAAATGGAATATGCGACATCTGCTGGTGGATGGTCAGGGAAATTTCGGCTCCATTGATGGCGATCCACCGGCCGCCATGCGTTACACGGAAGCCCGCATGGCGGACGCTTCGCATGAAATGATGGACGACCTGAAAGAGGACACGGTCGATTTTATTCCCAACTACGATGAGGCTCGTACCGAACCGACCGTGCTGCCGAGCAAATTTCCAAATCTGCTGGTCAATGGTGCCCAGGGAATCGCGGTAGGCATGGCTACCAGTCTGCCGCCGCACAACCTTCGCGAAGTCTGCGATGCCATCGTCAAGGTTATAAACGAACCGCAATGCACGGTTCGGGACCTTATGAAGGTCATTAAAGGCCCCGACTTTCCCACCGGTGGCGTCATTTGCGGGCGGGCCGGCATTGTAGAGGGTTATGAAACCGGCCGTGGCAAAATCACGGTGCGCGGCCGGGTACATACTGAACAATTAAAGGGTGGGCGCGAGCAGATTGTCATTTCAGAAATCCCGTACCAGGTGCTCAAGAAAACCATTATCGAATCCATCGCCGACCAAGTGAAGGAAGAACGCATCAAGGATATTTCCGACGTGCGCGATGAATCGGACCGCGAACATGATGTGCGCGTGGTGGTGGAACTGAAGCGAGATGCCGACCCGAATGTGGTCATCAATCAGTTGTATCAGTTTACGCCGCTGCAAAGCACTTTTTCCATCATCAATATTGCGCTGGTCAATCGCCAGCCGCGTACGCTGAGCATCAAGGAAATGGTGGAATATTTCATCCTGCACCGCAAGGAAGTGATTCGCCGGCGCACCGCGTTCCGCTTGCGCAAAGCGCGGCAGCGAGCCCACATTCTGGAGGGTTTGATTCTTGCCCTGGCGGATATTCACGCCGAAGACGTCCGCAAGACCTCGGGCGGCAAAGTGGATGTCATGGGTGTGATAGAACTTTTGCGCAACCGCAAGCTAAGCCCCGATGTGCCGACCGCCAAGCTGAATTTAATGAAGAAAAAATTCAGTATTGATGAATCGTTAAGCTGGAAGGCCGCTATTCCCAAGGCATTCCGCAAGCGGATTGATGCAGCCGAAGCGGCCGAAGGCGGCATGACACTTTCCAGTGCTCAGGCGGATGCCATTCTTTCCATGCAACTGCAGCGGCTGGTGGGTCTGGAAATCGACAAGCTGACCGAGGAATACAACCGTCTCGTTGAGGAAATCGGCGATTATGAATTGATTCTGGCGGACGACAATCGGGTGCTGGATATTATTCGCGAAGACATCCTGGAACTGAAGGAAAAATTCGGCGATGATCGCCGCACCCAAATTACCAATGACGCAACCGACATTAACATTGAGGATTTAATTGCCGATGAACAGGTGGTTGTAACCATCAGTCATGAAGGCTATATCAAACGCATGCCGCTGGACACCTACCGAAAACAGGGTCGTGGCGGCCGTGGCATTGTTGGAGCGGACAGCAAGGAAGGGGACTTCATTGAACATCTGTTCATTGGGTCCACCCACGATTACCTGATGTTCTTTACCAATCTGGGGCGTTGCTACTGGCAGAAGGTGTATGACGTGCCATCCATGAGCCGCCAGAGCAAGGGCCGTGCGATTGCAAATCTCGTGGAAATGCAGGCTGATGAAAAACTCGCCGAAGTGCTGGTGGTGCGCGATTTCACCGATGAAGCCAAGCATCTGGTCATGACCACCGCCCAGGGCGTCATTAAAAAGACGTTGCTTAAAGCGTTCGGCAATCCGATGAAACGCGGTATTATCGCTATTGGCCTGGAAAAAGGCGATTCGGTCATTGGCGTGGGTGTTACCAACGGGAAAGACCAGATTGTGCTGGCAACCCGCGGCGGCATGGCTGTTCGGTTTGAAGAAACCGAAGTGCGCGACATGGGCCGCCAGGCAGGTGGTGTTAAAGGCATCGAACTGGACAAAGACGATGTGGTGATTGACATGGTAATCATTCCACAGGGGCTGGACCATGGCGATAACCAGGTGACCTTGCTGACCGCCTGCGAGCATGGCTTCGGCAAACGCACCCGCATAGAGGAATACCGCCTGACGCATCGCGGCGGCAAGGGTGTCATCAACATCCGCACCACCGATCGTAATGGACCGGTTGTAAGCGTGCAGGCCATTAACGACAGTGATGAACTCATGATTATTACCAAGGGCGGCCAGGTAGTGCGCATTGGAGTTACGGGCGAACTGCGTGAAATGGGTCGCGCCACCCAGGGCGTGCGGCTGATCCGTCTGGATGAAAACGATATTCTGGTAGGCGTGGCTCGCGTCGCCCCGGAAGATACCGAAGGGGATGCTCCACTCCTGGAACAGAATCCCGAGTAGCAACCTCGGGCCGGGTTAAATTGTGCGCCGGTTGCCGGTTAGGGTTATACAGCTCGTCGGCTGGTTCATGGGACCATCGTTGGTTCCCTGCTGTTTTTCTCGGGCCGCGCACCCCTGGGCCGGCGTGTCGCGACTTGGTTGAAATCACTGTTCGCATTAGAGTAGTGGCATAACGGGCGATCCGTGATGACTCAGTTGACGGGTGCTCCTTTTTTTTTTGAAGGTAAACAGACATGATTCACTTAAGTCAGGAACGGCAGAGGTATGATTCCCAAATTGGATCGACAACACACGCGGTACGCTGCCGCATGGGAACTGCTCTGCGGGCAGCTATCACCCTTGCCGCCTTGGTTCTGGCGGGTTGTTCCAGTCCGAATCCGCCTTCAGGCAGTTTTCCTGGCTATAAACTGCCAGCGGTCGCCAGTGGTCCGGGCTATCGCGCCGGGCAGGTCTTTACGCTTACCCAACCGGTGCTGATCTGGATTAAACCGCGGACCATCATGAGCCATTCACCCGCCCAAGGGCGGGCCAGCGGCGGCATAGGGAAAAACGGATTGATTCCGCCTGATGCATGGTCACGTTATTATCTTGATTACATTGGCGATCCGCTGGGGCCGATTGGGAGCCCGCTTTCTCTGCAAAGCTATTATCAGAACCCGGCCGCATATTCGCATCGGATTCGCGGTGTTCTCCCTGGGGGCACACGAATCAAATTCCTGTTTGATGGCGCCCCCCGCAATGCTCCGGGAGTTATGGGTTATCCATTTTTTCAGATTCTTAACGGCCAATTCAAGGGATTCGTGGTAGATGGTTCACTTATTTCAATCCTTGGGCAGGCCGGAGTATTCGTTCCGCAGCCCAATCCGCAAGTCATGCGGCTAGCCAAACATGGTTCCTCCGCGAGTGGGCATTCATGAAGCCGTTACCATGGTTTCCGCTATCGCTGTTTGGCTGGACCTTTTGGTTGCCCATGCTGGTTGCGGGTTCCATTGCCACCCTGGCAATCGCGGCGCTATGCCTGCCTCTGGCTGCATTAACTCTTCTCCTGACACTGGCCTGCATGGCTTTTTTTCGTGATCCGCCTCGACGGGTTCCAACAGAAGCGGGCATTATGGTGTCGCCGGCGGATGGTAAAGTTACAGAAATTACCCGTCTGGACCATGATGACAATCTGGGCGGCCCCGCGATTCGCGTTGGAATATTCCTAAGCGTGCTGGATGTGCATATTAACCGCTCCCCATGCGATAGTGTGGTAGATTCCACGCGTTACACGCCCGGCGAATTTCTGGATGCGCGCCACCCGCAAAGCGGACAGCGCAATGAGGCCAACCTGATTGTGTTGCGCGGTGTCAGCCAGACGGCCGACGGTGAACCTGTAGCGGTGCTCCGCCAGGTGTCCGGTGCCATTGCGCGGCGCATTATCGCGCCGCTCTGGCCAAATGATCGTCTGTTGCGGGGCCAGAGATTTGGCATGATCGCATTCGGCAGTAGGACGGAACTCATTGTTCCCCATCCTGAAAACTGGGAAACGCTGGTGCATGTCGGACAAATGGTTAAAGGTGGTGCCACCATTTTGCTGCGCCGCCGCACCTGACGGCTGATGTGACCGCGGGAAATGCTTGGTTTGGCCTCCGAATTGTCGTCCGCTATGGTCCTGCGGTTTGGCAGATATGGGAAATTTCTTGCGAATTGGTATATGATGTTCATTGAACTGTCCGCGGCTGCATTGCGGATAGAATTGTGACTTTATGGAAAATGGCGTATGGCCCAGGCAGATATCTCCATTATAACAGAAACACAGTTGCCCATGATCGTGGATCTGTATAATCAGGTTTTTCGGCCGCCTGAAAACGAAAATTATTTTCGTCGCCGGTTTCAGGGCCGCTATAACGTATTGGTCATGCTGGCCTCGCTGGATAACCGACCCGTCGGATTTAATATCGGCTTTGAACTTAAGCCGGGCGTTTTCTACACCTGGCTGGTCGGCGTGCATTCTGATTTACGCGGTCAGAAAATCGGCCGCCAGCTTATGGAATCGCATCATGAATGGGCCAAAACCCATGGCTATGAATATTCCCGGTTTGAAGCCCTTAATCGGCACAAGGCGATGGTGCATCTGGCCCTGGCGGTAGGTTATGATATTGTCGGGACCCGCTGGGATTCCATGCGCAGTGATCTGCTGATACAGTTTGAAAAACCGCTTGCCGATGATGCCCATTAATATGGGGAATGTTCATGCTGGTGGGGCGGCGCCGCCTTTTCTGCCACAGATAATTAAATCGTGGCCAGATTCCGCCCAGACAGGGGCCTTCCGCCCGCTGCGCCACTGAATTCTGTATCTGAATCGTCCCGATCAGTATTCCGCCCAAACATCGGCGTTCCATTAAAATCTGCCGCCTTTCTGACCGAGCCTGCAGGGCGGTGGCCCGTTTTGGTTGGCCGGTCTATGGCGTATCACTGGAGGCGAGGCTTGTATTTGTTTATGATACAGCGTTATGTCCAGCGCTCTAAACATTATTCAACGCACAACCGCCCACGCGGCCGCCATTGAAGGCGCGCGGCCATCCGATGTGCAAAGCGCACCGGGCCGAGTGGATATCATTGGCGGGCTTTCCAGCGAGGCGGGTGGAGTGGTGGCCCATATGGCCCTACCGCGCCGCGCCGCCGTTGCGTTCAGTCCCCGGAGCGACGGCCAACTGGTGTTTTATGCCGCCCGCACAATTCCAGGATTATTCGGCTCATCTGATTCCACGTCCGCAAATGCCATGATTCGCTTTTCAGCCGATGATCTATTTCCGGCCACGGGCCACGCTCTGCCTGAACCGCAGCGACTGGTCACGCGCATCGGACCGGCAGGCTGGTGGACGTTGCCCTTCACTGGTTTATTTTACCTGCTGGCGAAAGATGGACATTATGCGCCTTCGCTGGCCGCGGGGCTGTCGCGGTCCAACATTCCGCAGATGCGCGGTGCCACGATTGTCATTGATTCAGATATCGCCATGCACGCAGGCCAAGGAAGTTCCACGGCTATTACCGCGGCGCTGCTTCAGGTCATCAGCCGGGCGGCACAATTAAACCTTTCCACGCTGGAAAAAGCCGTTTTAATTCAACGGGCGGAAAGCCTGTTCGGCCCCTCCAGCGGGCACGTGGTCGATGCGCTCACCATTTTGTGCGCACTGGATGGTCCACCCGCCCATCTCCTGCGATATTCCGCCCAGCCGCACAATTTAATGGGCCAGATTCCGCTTCCCGCGGATGTGCGACTGTTTGCATTGAACACGGGAATTTCCGCCAAGCGCAGTGGCGAGACAGTGCTTGCCCTGCGGCTGGCCGGTGACATGGGCCTGCGAATTATGGAAACGATTTATCGCGACCTGGGTCGTATTCATAATCCATTGCATGGATACCTGGGCAATACATCCCCTGAACTGTATCGCAGATATTTCAGATCTCTGCTGCCGCGCCGGCTGCGTGGCAGCGATTTTCTCCGTTCCTATGGCGAGCTTTCACCGGAGGCCGGGCTGATTCTGCCGGGTGAAATTTATCGCGTTCGCGCCGCGGTCGACCATCTGGTATCGGAACGTGAACACGCGGAAAACTTTCTCCAGGCCATGGAAGACCTTTCTGAACCCGCAGCATCAATCGCCAGCGTCAGGGCGGCCGTCGTTCCCGGGTCGCCGGAAGGGCGGCAGCGGCGGCTAGTTCTACAACGCGCAGGCCGGCTGCTGCTGGCCTCCCAGCACAGTTATCGCCTGCGACTGGGGCTTTCATGTCCTCAGGCGGATTGGCTGGTCAACCGTCTGATGCAGGCTGGACCGGCGGCGGGAGTCTTTGGTGCCCGTATAAGTGCCAGTGGCGGCGGCGGTACGGTTGTGGCCATGCTGGATTCCTCCAGCCAGGCCACAGACGCCCTTTTGCAATTGGTTTCAGACTATCCTCTGGAAATGGGTATGCCTTTGGAAATTCAGGCCGCTGGTGCGCCAGGAAGCGCCGGAGCAGCCCTGAGTGTGGATGCCGCGCCGGGAGCAGATAGGTTACACACGGCTATAGATAAAAATTTTTAGGATACGCATCACCCGTGATGACGGCCCTTTTTCGCTGCCGCGCATGATCTGTCTGCGAGGTATCACCCCAACCCGGTAGCGGTATAGCCAGTCGATCGACGAACGACCGCAAATGGCAAAGTCACTGAATATTCAAAATTTAATTCTGCATGAATTATGGGTTTGGCGCAGGTGCCAAGGTCAGATTTCCCTGATCTGGCGGTGACAAAATAAGCCGCCCCATACAATAGGGTGCCATTGCCTGATATTCCTTCGCAACTGGAAAAAGATTGAATTGTACCAGACGGCGTTTGGACGAATCGCCGACGGGCTGCCAGACGTAACGGATCACATTGGCACGCAACCGTTCGTTTGGCCGCGGCGTTACACGCAATGGACGCGGCAGACTGTTGAGTGGAATGCGGACCACCACATTCCAAGATGGCTGCCCATGATAGATTCCGTGAAATGTTTTAACCTGCAATCCCCTGGCATTCCATGGAATCAGGCTGTACGGCTGAAGTAAATTTATCTGGCCGTTGGAATCTGGTGCCGGCGGCGTGCTGGACCGATGCCAGACCTGATTCACCTGGCCATCGGGAGCAATCGTGATTTCATAAAAATTCGTGCCGTTCTGCCGTCGCGAAGTATCCAGCCAAACTTGTACGCAGTCGCGGCGCCAAAGTGACCCTGGGGCCGCCCCGGGCTTGTACCAGGGACCACGGCCGGTATTGATAAGGGAAATATAAAGATCTCTTTTGCCGTAAGCGGTGGCCAACTTTGTTTGAGTTCCAGCGGGCGGATAATGGGACTGGGTGTTGACACTTAATTTTGCTTGGTGGCTCCAGAAGGGGCTGGTGGTCGGATTTGTCATTGCAGAGGTCGCATTGGCACCGGGGCTGGCTATCAGCGCCGATACCGCGCCTGTACCTTGATTGCCCACTGCGCTGTCACCTGAACCACCGCCCGTGGTTGAGCTGCCTTTGCAGCCTGGCCAAACCGATACCAACGAAGCAGCCAATGCCACCACGCCGAGCATCTTCAAGGTTGTCAATCCAGTCTTCTTCATTTTTACCAGTCGAATGGCAGCATCCATTCCGCACAATTCGTGGAGCCACAGCACCTGTCATAATTGTAACCCGATTCCCGGCTTATGCACAGTCCCGCGAATCGTTGAATTGGCCGCAAAGTCAAATTATCGCAATTCATCTTTGCGACACACAGCAGCCCTTTATCCTCCTTTCCCATACGCCTTTATACGCCCAGAGTTGCAGACGGGCCAACTTCAACCGTGGCAACCGTTTGCGGACTCATTTCACTGCTATGGCCAGGAAAAGCCTTGGCTTTGGGATCAATCAGCGTTTTAGCAAAATTCACAGCTGTCGCCGCTTCGCCGAACCCTGTTGCAATCAGCTTCAGTTTTCCATCAAATCCTGCCACATCGCCGGCGGCAAAAATGCCTTTCATGTTGGTTTGCATTTTTTGATCCACCATGATGGACTGCCCTTCAATTTTCAGGGGCCATTGCTTTAGTGCACCCAGCGAGCTGATAAATCCGAGCTGCGGAAGAATCGCATCAATTGCCAGCGAGCGCTCTTCCTTGGTCTGATTATGATATATGACCACGCCGCTTAATTTATTATCGGTCGAAAGGACCTCTTTTAATTCCCAAAATGTCAGAATTGGTATTCCCGCGCTCTGAACCTTTCGAACGGAGTCCTCGTGCGCGCGGAATTGATTACGTCGATGGATAATGGTGATTTCACCCGCGATGCCATGCAGATTCATCGCCCAGTCCAGTGCGGAGTCGCCGCCACCGACAATCAAAAGTCGTTTATTCTCGAATGCGGATTTTTTGCCCACAAAATAGTGAATTCCGCGACCTTCCAAGGATGCCGCCGCCGGTATCGGCAATTTGCGAGGTTGGAATGCCCCTGCACCAGCACAAATCAAGAGTGTACGCGTCGCATGTTCCCCCTGTGCAGAGGTCACAACATAGCAGTCGCGGGCGTCATCGCGCCGCAGGTCGGCGATGGTTTCATTCAGACAGACCGACGGATTATATTGCAGGCCCTGCTCTATTAAATTCTTAACCAGGTCGCGAGCAATAACTTTGGGGAAACCGGCTACGTCAAAAATATATTTTTCCGGATAAAGCGTCGCCAGTTGACCGCCCAACTGGTCCAGGGAATCAATAATTTTCGTTTTCATGTGGCGCAGACCGGCGTAATATGCGGCATAAAGACCGACTGGGCCTCCGCCAAGAATTGTAATATCAAATATCTCACCGGAGATCTGGTTCATGGAAAATGGTCCTTTCTAAGTCGGCCTTCCTGCCCAAAAGCCGAATTTGGCATTGTAACAGAAGTTGCGGCCA
>JAJZOA010000082.1 GCA_021852225.1 Planctomycetota bacterium | reverse complement strand
CGCAACCTCAAAGCCAATGATCCCCGGAAAATATGGATTCAGTATGTCCATGCGCAGTACGCACTGGCCGAGGCGCAGAATGCGATGGGGCGGTCAGGTTTAGCGTATGCCGTCGCGATGAAATCCGGTGCATCCGAAAAAGCGCAACATCAGTATCTTGCGGCCATATTGCGCGTATCGTTGGCCAAGCAGAATGTGGCCCTGGTAAATGTGGAGTTCCATATCACCAACGACGAGGGCTTCGCCAGTGCCAAACATATTGCCGCCCTGAAACTGCAAAAAACCGAAATTCAAAAACAAATTGAACAAATCAAGGCACAAATAAAAAACTTAACCGGTTAACGTGCCGAACGCCCCCGTCAAACTTGCAAATTCGGCACCTTGGCAAGCCATCCGCCCGAATATGCCAATCGCTTGGAATTACACGGGCATTTGGCTCGTGATACCCATTCAAAGACCGTTGCGCAATGGCATTACTTGGTCAATGTCTTGACTACCGCCGCGTCACGCGCGGATAAATCCGGATATTCGGAATTGCTGCCGACATCCGGGCGGCGCTTCCAGGAGCGGGCGCAACTCGGATATTTTTCCCGGGTGTCCATGATCTCCACGGATAATTTCTCGCCGGCAATGATCCGGTGGAACCCGGCTCCCAACACATCTTCGATTTCCTGTCCGTACTGATTCATCAGCGCCGCCATCGGGTGCTCGGCCGGAACGTTGATCACCGCCTCGCTGTCCAGCGCATTGCCCAGCCCGCTGGATTTTTTAAGCGTGTCGAGTTGCTTAAGGCCGTCCTGCACCAGCGGCATAAGCGATTCCCAATGGGCCAGCAACTCCGGCTTCGGCGCTTCCGGCGGAGTTGTGAACAAATGAGTATGAATGCAATCGCCAAATATATTTTTCAGCCCCGGCAATTCCTGGGTGATCTGGCACACTTCATCGGCGGTAAAGACCAGGATGGGCGCGCAGAGTTCCACCAGATAAACCAGTAACTGGGCACAGACACTTTGCGACGCCCGTCGCCGCGGATTATCCGGCAGTTCGCAGTACAGCCGATCTTTAATGGCTTTGGCATAAATGGTCGAGATATCCACGTTACAAAAATCATATAAAGCGCGGAAAACTTTGTGGAATTCGTATTGATCAAACGCCGCATGAACTTCGCGGGTCATGGCCGCCAATCGGCCCAGCATCCAGGTGTCGATGCTGTAAGGTTCCGGCGCGGTGATATTTTTCCGCATATCGAAATCATATAAATTCCCCAGCAGATAGCGGATGGTGTTGCGGATTTTACGATACGCATCACTGGTGCGTTCCAGCAATTCGCGGGAGCATGGCATATCATCCTGATAATCCACACTGGCCACCCAAAGGCGCAATACATCGGCGCCATTTTGTTTTAACGCATCGGAAACTTTAATGTCATTGCCCTGGCTTTTCGACATTTTGTGCCCGTGGCTGTCCACAATAAAGCCATGCGTGAGGATCTGCTTGAATGGCGGCGTATCGCGGTATCCCGCCGCTTCCAGCAGCGATGCCTGAAACCAGCCGCGGTGCTGGTCAGAGCCTTCCAGATACATATTCGCCGGATACCCCAGTTCCGGATGGGTGCTCTCCAAAACCGCATGATGCGAAGCACCGGATTCAAACCACACATCCAGAATGTCATTGCCCTTGCGCAGTTCACGGGTATTAAAGCGATGCTCGGCCAGCGTTGTTCCCTCGGCGGTCAGTGCGGTATCCACCCAATGTGTGGTGCCCAGAATTTGTTCAGGCGAATGCGTATACCAGCAATCGGCACCATGTTGGCGCACATATTCCGCGACCCGCCGAACCGATTTTTCCGTCAGCAAAATTTCACCATCGGCGGCGAAAAATGCCGGGATCGGCACGCCCCATGACCGTTGCCGTGAAATGCACCAGTCGGGCCGGGTTTCCAACATGCCCGCAATGCGGTTTTTGCCCCAGGCGGGAATCCATTGCACCTCATCAATAAATTTCTTCGCGGTTTGCAAAAGCGGGCTGTTGCCGCTGGCTCGGACAAACCATTGCTCGGTAGCGCGCAGAATCGTGGCCTTGCGGCACCGCCAGCAGTGTGGATAACTGTGTTCAATTTCCTGACGATGAAACAGCAGTCCCGTATCCGCCAGGCGCTGCACGACCAATTCATTGGATTGCCAGATGCTCTGCCCCCGCAGGAAATCCGGCACGCTCTGGTCATATCGGCCATCAGGGAGCACCGGACAATAGACTTCCAGCCCGGCCTTACGACCGGTTTGATAATCCTCCGTGCCGTGGCCAGGGGCAATATGGACCAACCCCGTTCCATCATCCAGCGTGACATAATCCGCGGCAATAATGGATTGCAGGCGAGTGCTGTCCAACGGATGGTGGTACCCGATGCCCGCGGCAATCAGATCCGCGCCGGTTATGGACTCGGAAATTTTGTAATGAGCAATGCCCGCTTGCAGCATGGTGGCCGGAATCCGCTTGGCCGCCAGTATCAGAACCTGCGGACCGTTATGCTCATAACTTGCCACGGCATAGTGATGTTCCGGATGTACCGCGACCGCCCGATTGGCGGGGATGGTCCAGGGGGTGGTGGTCCAGATCAGCAAATGGGCGTGGGGGGGGCTTGGTGCCCCATGCCGCTGGCCAGGAGCCGGTGGTT
>JAJZOA010000016.1 GCA_021852225.1 Planctomycetota bacterium | reverse complement strand
TTGTTTTTCTGGCGTCGGACCGCGCCAGTTTTATTACCGCGCAGGAAATTAATGTCTGCGGTGGATTCATGCTTACGTGTTAATAGGAATGAAGAAATGAATATTGAACTATCCCAGTTGATCCAGCGTGACTTGCGTCAGGATGAACCGAATGAGGTTGGTATATCATCGTTGCGCTTCGCCTATGAGGCCATGGAGCGTGGCGACATCACAGAAGCCAGAAGAATTGTCGAATATGCCCGTTTGGAATGGCAGGTGGTACACGATATGTTCGTGAACTGGTCGTGGTCATTTTTCACTTACATCGCCAACACCTACGGCGAGCAGGATTTGGAAAAGGCCATGCGCTCCGTTCTGGGCAGTTATTACCGCGCCCGGTATGACAAGGTGATGGCGGCTGACGTAAAGACGCAGTTGCAATTAACCATTGAGGGACTCCGCGGACACCTGATGGGACCGGGCCGGCAAGGTGATATTGAGGTTACCGAAGAGCCGGATCGCTATAAACTCACTCTCGCGCCGTGCGGCAGCGGCGGGGTGGCGCGGCAGCGGGTGGAAAGCGGCCAGGAGCCGCGCCCTGATCTTTTTGGCTTTTCCAAAGGCCCGCATAGCTGGACCTGGGGAAAAAATCGGGTTTGCTATTACTGCGCCCATTGTTCGATGGTCAATGAAATCATGGCCATTGAAAATTATGGCCATCCTATGCGCGTGACCGAATACCCAGAAAATGCCGAAGATCCCTGCGTATGGTATATCTACAAAGAACCGTCTAAAATTCCCGCCCAGTATTATGAACGTGTCGGCAAAGCCGCCCCGTCTTCCGCCCCGCGACTGGAGACAACACAATGAACTTGGACCCCCTGAAAGCCTGGTCCACGCCGCTGGCCGCCCCTTTGGAGCCGCCGTTTCCATTCACGTTCCGCGATGTGGAAGTCATGACGCTGGTCTATCGCACCACTCCCGAGGCGGTGCACCGGCTGATCCCCGCGCCTCTTGTGCCGATCAGTGATAGCGTGCTGATTCATATTTACAATATGAATGATGTGGATTATCTCGGTCGCTATGGAGAATGCAATGTCATGCTGGGGGCCGAATTACCCGGGAAACTCAGCGGGGGATTTTCGCCATTTCTTTTTCTCAACAGTGATGGCGGCCTGGCGCAGGGCCGTGGCATTCACGGTCAGCCCAAGAAATGGGGGAATCCACGGGTGGAATTCCGGGGCGATCTAATTGTGGGTATTTTGGAACGCAACGGAATTGATGTCGTCACAGGCACCATGGGCTACAAGCATCAGCGCGGTGACCTTGTGGATTTAAAACGCGATACTTTTGACTTTGCGGTAAATCTGAATTTCAAGTTGTTGCGGCATATTGACGGACAGCCGGCGGTCCGCCAGATTACCAGCCGCGCCTTATGCGATGTTAAAGTGCACGAATGCTGGCGTGGGCGGTGCTCGGTGGAATTGCGGCCCAATGTGCTGGCTCCCATTTATGAATTGCCGGTGATCGACACCGCGGACGCTTATTTCTGGCGCGCGGAATTTACGCTGATTCCGGGAACCGTTGTGCATGATTATCTGGAGCCTTCATGAAAGTGTTCATTACAGACTACGGGTTTACTGATGTGCATCAGGAGCGGCAAATTATTCATGCCGCCGGTCATGAACTTCTGACCGGTCAATGCAAGACCCCCGAGACGATTATAGAACAGGCCGCCGATGCTGATGCGCTTCTGGTCCAGTGGGCACCGATAAACGCGGGGGTCATAGATCAATTGAAGCATTGTCGGGTCATCGTGCGTTATGGCATCGGTGTGGACAATGTGGACCTTGCCGCCGCCAAAGCGCGTGGTATTCCAGTATGCAATGTGCCCGATTATTGCATTGACGAGGTCGCAGACCATGCACTGGCTATGGCTCTGTCGCTGGCCCGGCAACTGCCCCAGATAGATTGCAGTGTCCGTGGGGGGACATGGAAAATAACCCCTGATCGTTCCATGCCCGCGTTAAGCGCCATGACATTTGCCACCGCAGGCTTCGGCCGCATTGCCCGCGCGGTACTGGCGCGAGCCAAGGCATTTGGCTGCCGACTGGCGGCGTATGATCCTTATGTCCCAGCGGAAGTTTTTCGTTCCAATTCCATAACCCAATTAACCATGGTGGACTTGTTCAATCAGGCGGATGTGCTGTCGTTGCATCTACCGTTGACACCGGAAACCAGGCATCTGGTCAATGCCGCCACACTGGCAAAACTAAAACCAACCTCCATTATTGTCAATACCGCGCGGGGCGGACTTATTGATACTGTCGCACTGGCTGAAGCGCTGCAAACTGGTGTGATTGCCGGTGCCGGATTGGATGTATTTGAACCCGAGCCGCTACCGGATCAGCATCCGCTGCGGCAATGCGGCAACGCCATTCTCACTTCCCATGTCGGATGGTTCAGTGATCAAAGCGTACCGAAACTTCAGCGACTGGCCGCGGAAGAAGTTGTGCGTGCCCTGCGGGGTGAAGGCTTAAAAAATCAGGTTAACAAATAAAGAGGACGACGCTTTTACACGAGGCCTGCCATGTTAAAACGCCGGTATTTTCTAAAACTTCTTACATCAGCGCTTCAGCCAGTGCGACAGTATCAATAAGTCCGCCCCGCGCGGTATTGACAATAATGGAGGTTG
>JAJZOA010000271.1 GCA_021852225.1 Planctomycetota bacterium | reverse complement strand
CATTGGCACACAGGCGGTTGGCAACTCGCGACGGCGTTAAACGCGTTCCAGAAATAGCCGATCACAGAATTCATACTTTTGTTCTTGCACCGGCGCGAAATGCAATCGTGGGGCCGGTATTTTCAAAACAATTGAAGTTATTTCGTAAGACTTACCGGTACTGCGGCGACTGATATGATACGCGGTGGCGTCATGCCGGCGTTGAATGTAAGGAATCTGATGTTACGTGATCGATACATTCTGGTGGCCCGCGCGCGGGGTGTCTGGTTGGCCGCACGGGCGATCCGGAGTTGGGCACTCCTCGTTGCGATGGCGTATGTTGCGGTTGGCCTTACCGGCGGCGGACTGGCTAGAGCCGGAGAAATGGCCGTAAAACTAACCGCTGTGCCGGCGGCCGTGCACGCGGGCGCGAAGTTCCGCCTGAAAGTGCATATAACTGTTAACGCGGGCTTTCATATTCAATCCGCGCATCCGCTGGACAAAGATTTTATTCCGACCAAGCTTACGCCGGAAGCCAATAGCGACATTCAATTTGGACCGGTGCAATATCCCAAAGCCGTGCTGTTGCCGGCATCGACGGCTCTTACGGCCGCGGGAAAAATATCGGTATATCTTAACGACGTTTCGGTATGGATTCCGGCACGGCTCAAGGCCGACACTCCGACTGGTGATTTGATTCTGAAAGTCGTTTTTCAGGCCCAGGCGTGCAACGATCAGACATGCTTTATGCCGGTGCAAAAAACCTTGACTGTACGAGTGCAGGTGTTGCCGGCTTTGTCCAAAGGGGGGACCGCACCGTCCGGCGGAGCCGTTGGAAAACAGTCAATCGGTTTGCCGCACCAAATGCCAGCCGCAAATTCGCCTGCAACAGGAGTGGCTTCATCCAGTCGGCCAGGTGGCCTCCAGCCAGCGCGGTCGGCACCGCGGGAATCCATTCAACAGCAGTTGCAGATCATTCAATCGCGGCCCTACCATGTACCACACGAACATTTGCCGTTGTGGGAGTTAATTGTTTCAGCGCTTTTGGGTGGGCTTATTCTGAATGTCATGCCCTGCGTGCTACCAGTCATACCGTTAAAAGTTCTTTCAATGGTGCAGCAGGCCCATGGCAACCGGAGGCGGGCGGTGGTGCACGCGCTGGCATTTTCCGCGGGGATTATTTCATTGTTTGCCGGACTGGCGGCGGCGATGGGTATTTACCGTTGGCGGACTCATCAACATTTGATGTACGGCATGCAGTACAGCCATCCGGAATTTCTGCTGGTGCTGGGCCTTGTGGTAATGGCGCTGGCGTTATCCATGCTGGGAGTCTGGACGATTTCAGCGCCGCGGGCCGTGACAAATTTGGAGGTTCCGCAGGGTGGCCTGGCCAGTTCATTTGCCATGGGACTTTTGGCGACCATTCTGGCCACGCCATGCAGTGCGCCATATCTGGGGCCGCTGTTTGCGGTCACCTTGGCGGCACCAACCGGAATCATCGTTCTTTTTTTTATGTTGATCGGTGTTGGCATGGCGGTGCCTTATGTGATACTGGCGGCGTTTCCGCAATGGCTGAATCGCGTGCCGCGCGCGGGGCGATGGTCTGAACTGCTTAAGCAGGCGTTGGGCCTTGTGATGGTGGGTGTGGCGATCTATCTTTTAAGCAGCCTGCCGTCACAACATGCGCTGATTTTAGCACTGGCGCTGACCTTGGTGCTTGGAGTGGTGTTGTGGGTGTGGGGGCAGGCGATAAGTTACTCCATGCCAGCGGGCCAGATATGGACCATTCGCGGTGCGGCGCTGGCTTTTGGATTGGCAGTGGCGACGGGGCTATGGTTATACAACGGAGGCCTGAATCCGCGGGAGCATATTGGAAGTGGCCGTTGGCGACCGTTTACACTTCAGCGGTTGGATGCCGGGTTGCAAAACCATCGGCCGGTGGTGGTGGATTTTACGGCGTCATGGTGCATCAATTGTCATTACGTCAAGCATTTTGTTCTGGATACCATTCCGGTACGGAACAGCTTTCGCAAGGGCGATGTCCTGCTTCTGCGTGCCGATCTGACGGACGAGCCGCCGGTGGAAAAAGCACTGCTTTACAAGCTGGGCTGGCGATCTATTCCGGTACTGGCGGTATTTTCGCCGGCGCATCCGTATGCACCGAAAATATTGCATGATCTGTATTCTGCGCAGGCGGTAGAGACCGCGGTAAGCCAGGCGGGCGGCTAGGTGGCCGGCCTGTTTGCGAACGGAGGGGATTTCGCATGCGGCACGGTAACCGAATACCGGGGGCTTATTTAGCCAATAGAATAATGATAATAACAATTGCAAAGGCCAGCAGCCCAAGCAGGCTAAGCACGAGTGGATCGGTAAATTTCTGGCTAAGGGTTCGGGAGGCCATGTCGATCGTTTTCTGGTGGTCCAGATCGGTCAAAGAGGATTGTTCATCCATCGGTTCGCCTCCGGTGTTTTTATCCAGATTGGCAAGTGAAGTCAGGTCATACGATTTTCTGGCCAGCAGCGGCGGCTGGCCAGCGGCGACCGCCTGCAGGTCGGCCAGCATATCTTCCGTGTTGGCGTACCGCTTTTTTGCATCTTTGGCCATGGCCACTTCAATAATTTCCCCTACGCCGGCGCTAAGGGAAGTGACGATATGGTCGGGCGGAATAAGTTCCTCTTTCAGGTGTTTATGCATGACCGCGGCCGGCGAAGCCGCTTCAAACGGCACGCGGCCAGTGACCATGTGATAAAATGTGGCACCAAGAGAATAAATATCGGCACGGAAATCAATATTCACTTCGCCGCGGATCTGTTCGGGTGAAATATAATAAGGTGTCCCATAGGCCTTGCCGGCTTCCGCCAGAGCGGCGGCCTGGTCGGTGGCATCTCTCGCCAGACCCATATCGGCAAGTTTGGCGATACCGGCGGGCGTAATCATGATATTCTTTGGCTTTACATCACGGTGTATCAGGCCGTGGTGGTGGGCATGAACCAGGGCTTTGCAGACCTGGATGATAATATCGAGAGCCTCTTTTTCGGCATAGGGCTTGCCGCTGTCCACAAGGTGGTCGTAGACGGTTTTTCCTTCCACAAACTCCATGACGAAGTAGTGGTAACCGCCGGATTCACCTACATCATACGCCCCGACAATATTGGCATGGTTAAGTTTGGCCGCAGCCTTGCCTTCCATGTAAAAGCGATCAACGAATTCCTTATTCTCACTCATTTTCCGGGGCAGGACTTTAATGGCGACAAGGCGGTCCAGCGAAAGCTGCCGCGCCTTGAAAACGGTCGCCATGGCACCGGCACCCAGTTTGGAAAGTATCTGGTAGCCGGGAATCTGCTGGAAAGATTTCTGGTCATCCAGGTTGCCACGTACACGCGCCAACTGGCCAGGAGTGATATAGCCATTTTCGACCAGGAGGTCGGCGAGTGAGCGATGGTTGTTCTGGTGTTCAAGTTCGCCTTGGAGCGCCATGCAGTCGTTAAGTTCATCGCTGGTGCACAACCCCTGTTCGACAACAACGCGGCCGAGGATCGTGTCCATTTTACTGATTGTGCTGTTGCTGTCTGACATAACTCTTTCGCATTCGACCAACCAGGCCCGATATTACGGATGGCAATCCAGATTGCTCCGATTTATCAGATAAGAAGTATATCGGCTCCGCAATCTGGAAAAACTGAGTTGCTTAGTTTTAAGGCCAGTCCATGCTTATTGCAAGGGGGATTGGGTGATTGCCAGGGGCGGTCCGGCGTGGGAACGGGGAATTCGGCAACCGAATTGCGCGTTATTCGGCACAAGTCGCAACGACAGTTGGTCGTGGACTTTACAGCCGGCCTGCGGCGCGGCAAACTGGCGTACATGAATACCGTGGAATCCGTTGTTGCTTCTGAACCTGTTTCGCCAAGTCTGGCGGTACGAATTGGCTCCCTGGCACTGGCTAATCCAACCATGACCGCATCGGGCACCTGCGGCTATGCGGACGAGTACGCCGATTTTTCCGATATGTCCCGCCTGGGCGCATTTGTTACCAAGTCCATCAGCAAACTGCCGCGGAAAGGCAATGAAAGCTACCGCGTGATTGAAACCCGCGCTGGCATGCTTAACGCGATTGGCCTGGCCAATATCGGTCTGGACCGGTTTATTGCCGAGAAAGTCCCCCGCCTGGAAAAAATGGGGGTGCCGGTGATTGTGAATGTTCCGGGCTGGTGTATTGACGACTACGCGGATGTGGCGGCCAAATTTGACCAGGATGTTCCCGTGGTTACCGGAATAGAACTGAATGTAAGCTGTCCGAATGTGAAAAATGGTCTAAGCTTTGGAACCGATCCGGTCCGTCTGGCGGAATTGGTGGCGACGGTGCGCAAGCGGGTTTCCCGCTGCACGCTTATCGTCAAGCTTTCACCGAATGTGGCGGATGTGGCTGTAACGGCACGGGCCGCGGTGGACGCCGGTGCCGATGCGCTTTCGCTTGTGAATACATTTACCGCGATGGTGGTGGATGTGGAAAAAGGACGGCCCATGCTGGCCAACGGTACCGGAGGGCTAAGCGGGCCGGCCATTAAGCCGATTGCGGTATTCATGGTCCATCGGGTCTACACGCAGGTTGCCAAAGCTCACAATATTCCCATCATCGGCATGGGCGGCATACAGACATGGAAAGATGCCGCAGAGTTTCTGCTGGCCGGTGCCACAGGTATTGCGGTGGGAACCGCGTTATTTGTGGACCCTGCCGCACCGCAGAAAATATGCGACGGTCTGACCGAATATCTTAAGCGAAAGGGCAAAAAGTCGGTCCGGGAAATTATCGGATCTCTGGACGCCGGTGCTTCATAGGGTCGGCATAAAGGTCGATCAACGGGTCGCGCTGGAGGTGTTATGGGCAGCGGGTGGACCAAGGGGTTCGACTCTGTCCCGACGATCCATGGCCAGGTTGGCCAAAGTATCGGGGCGGGCATTGCTTTCGCGGTACACGTGTTCCATTTTCCATTTCGGAATTTCCGCCAGCAGGCTGTGGGCGCGCGCGTGCAGCGGTTGAAGTGTGGCGTTGCGCACCTTGTAAATTCCCAGGATCTGTCGCACCACCAGTTCACTGTCGGCGCGAATGGTCAATTCGCCGGCCCCCAGGGCCTTGGCGGCCTCCACACCCCGGATAAGGGCTTTGTATTCGGCCACATTGTTGGTCGCTGTTCCGATGAATTCGCCCAGCTCGTACACGTTTTTTCCGTCCGGCGTGCGCAAAGTAAGGCCGACCGCGGCCGGACCGGGATTTCCCCGCGAGCCGCCATCAAATTGCAGCACCAGATGCCGCTGCGAAACCGTCATGACTTCTCCTTGGAAAGTTCAGTTCCGGATGCGTGGATGTCTCCGAATGGAGTTTGACCGCGGATTCAGGATGGCTGAACCGCATTGGCGTTAAGCATTTCAGTCAGGAATAAAATACGGCCGCAAGAATTGCACTTACGGATTTCATCACGGCCGCGCAATAAATTTACATCTTCCACATTAAGGCTCATATAACAGCCGCCGCAGGAAACATTTTCCAGATCGTCGCCGTCAAATTCGGCTGCGGCCATCACATTTCCGGGGTACTTAAGCAGAATTCGTTCATATTGGCGACGGGCATCGGGCGGAACATTGGCCAGAGCCAGTCCGCGACTGGCCTCCAACTGGCGGATAATTTCCTTGACATGGCCAACTTGTTCGCTGTTTTTGCGCTGGGTTTCAGCCAGAGAGGATTGCGCTTTCTCCAATTGAATTTTTATGTCGGCCGCGGATTTGCCGTTGGATTCAAGCTGCTGCATCAGGTCCAGAGCGAGCTTTTCAATTTTGCCGACTTCCGCTTTTTCGGCGGAAATCTGCACCAGAATAGCGGAGTATTCCTTGTTGTTTTTGGTGACATTCAGGCTTTGCCGCATCTTTTCAATGTGTTCCTGGCGGGAGGCGATATCCAATTCATGGCCAGAAATACCGGTCTGCAGCTTGCGTCCGGCAGATTCAAGTTCCGCCAGATGTTCGCTTAAGCGTACAATATTGGTTTCTACGGCCACCTGATCTTTAAGCAGTGCGGCCAGTCGCCCCTGGAATTCATGAATATCGTGGTCTATTTTATGCAGCGCCAGCAGCGCGGGAACAATGGTCAGAACCGGCATCAGGTCACCTCAAAAACTCCAAGTAAAGAAGTGTACCATCGAAGCGGGTTTTACGCCAACCCAACCGCGGGCCGCCCAATTCGCAATTCGCATATCGCGAAACGTCGCTATCGGTCATGTATTGGAAATCGCCGGACGGCATTTCGGCGCAGGCGTGACAAAGCACAGAAGTCATGACGGGCGGGTTATCGGTAGCCGCTTGGGTTGGCTTTGAACCACTTCCATGCGGATTCCACAATTGTGTCCAGACTGGTGATCGCGGCTTTCCACTTCATATCGCTGGCCATTTTTTCCGGTGAGGCAAACAGGGCGGGCGGATCCCCCGGACGCCGCGCGGTTTCGCGTGTGGCAATCGGTTTGCCGGTGACGCGCCGGCAGGATTCAATAATTTCACGCACGCTGTATCCGCGGCCCACACCCAGGTTGTAAAACAGTCCTTTGGCCGGCTTAAGATTTTCCAGCAGCACCAGATGGGCCTCCACCAGGTCCCAGACGTGAATATAATCACGGATGCAGGTTCCGTCGGGCGTGGGGTAATCATTTCCATAAATATCAACATGTGTCCGCTGACCCAGGGCTGTCTGCAGCACAATGGGAATAATGTGGGATTCGGGCCGGTGATCCTCACCGATAGATCCATCCAGTGCCGCCCCGGCCACATTGAAATACCGCGGCGCGGCGAAAGCCAGGTTTTCCGCCCGGGCGCAGTCCAGAAGAATATGTTCCACCATCAGTTTGGACCTGCCGTACGGGCTGATGGGATTCTGCGGAATATCTTCAGTAATCGGCACCGTGCGCGGTTCGCCATAGGTGGCGCAGGTGCTGGAAAAAACCAGCTTGCGCACGCCGGCAATCGTCATCGCGTCAAGCATGCTGATGGTGCCGGCCACGTTGTTTCGGTAATATTTTCGCGGGTCGCTGACGCTTTCCCCCACATAGGCATTGGCCGCAAAGTGCATGACCGCTTCGGTTCCGTGGGATTTGAACAAGGCGGCCAGCCCGGCGGTGTTGGCACAATCCAGCACTTCCAGGCGGGCCTTGGAATCCACGGCGGCCCGATGTCCGTTGGTCAGGTTGTCCACCGCAATAACTTCATGTCCGCGCTCAACAAGCAGCTTCACCGCATGAGACCCGATGTAACCCGCACCGCCAATAACCGCTATTCGCATGAAAAACTATCTCCAAACAATACCATGACTAAAGTACTTGGCGTAGCCGCGGTTGTAAATAGCATCGCTTCAATGGACTGTTCTCCGGATTTTGCCGGATTGCCCGATAACAGGCCGCCAATGGTCTTGGGAATATTCACGGAGGGCCGGTTGCCGGACGTGAAGAAATTAAGGCTTTTGGCGATGAAAATGTGAAACCGGATCGTGGTGGCCATGCGGGCGCATGGGCATGTGGCTAAGGTCTATCGACAGTGTAAGCGGTCGGTTGTGGCGAATGGCACTGACCGAAACGCTGCTCGGATCAAGATGAATCCGCCGCATGATGGCGGGCAGTTGCAAAATGGAAATATTGTTCAGGGCTGTAATCAGGTCGCCGCGCCGAATGCCGGCTTCCATCGCCGGAGAGTGGGGAAATACTTTAAGCACCAGTATGGCCGGTCTGTTGCCCAGAATCGGATTTTCCTTGCGGACCGGGGAATTGGCGGCCAACAGCATGTATTTAATTCCAAATTGCTTGGGGCGGATAACGCCAGTTTCAATAAATTCCCGGAATACCGGATTGCGCCGCGTGACATGGAATATATTCATGCCCGATCCGACGCCGGTAAGCTGCCCTTGCCTGGACAGAAGCAGTGTGGATTGGAAAGGCTTGTCAGGCATGCCATGCCGCTGATTCCGCGAATGTCTGCCGCGCAGCGCAATTTTCCATTTCAGTGTCAGCGTATTGGGATTCAGCGACAACTGCATCCTTTTGTCATCACGGTCGGCCCGAGCCAGGGGAATCGCCGGCCACTGTGCGGCCTGCCGCAGTGCCACAACGCTTAAATCAAGCCGTGGACTTATCCCCAGAATCCGCCCTGTCAGCCGCTGGCCGCGATAATTAATAACCGTAATTTTGCCCGTCGTTCCCGCAGTGCCCAGGAGTCCAAGGACCAGAATATTATGTTTAGCACCAACCACCACGCCGGGCAGACTGTTGCCCTGCCCTTCGTGCAGAAGCATCAGCCGCTGATTTATCAAACGCAAATAGGGCCAGGGCGGCTTCTGACCCGGTTTGTGCATTTCAAACAGAAAGTGCCGCATCAGAAATAACTGCGCCATTGGTCTGCGGGTCAGATTATTGAGCCGGTTCCGCTGTTCGAAACTTAACGGTGGCTGACTATGGCCGGAATTTGCTTCCGGAACAATGGCCACGGTGGCCGATTGGCGACCTGGTCTGCCGTCGGCGTGAAAGTGGTGGTTTAATACCCACGTCCGTTCCCATGCCAGAAAGCGGCGCTGCATTTCCGGGGGAAGAATATGGACCGGATTTTTATCCATTTCAACCCGCACCAGAGATTTCCGAAGCCGCGAATAGAGCGCACGCGTTTCCCAGTTCAGTTGTGTCAGAAGCTGCGGATCAATGGGGGCTGATGCGTCGTATTTATAAGCGGGTTCCGGCGGCAGCGCGGAAGCCTGCAACCGGGCCACGGCCATTCCGAAAAACCCTGCCGGAAAAAAAATTGGCGCAGCGGCACCAAGCCATACCGCCGCGCGGCGGATCGACAATATGCGGCTCCGCCCGATTCGGATACACCCGCTGACTGCCGGGACTTGGAAAAATGGATTCATACGACTCCGATTTTATCCGGTCGCGGCTGTGTCGATTACAGGTTCAGGCGGCCGGATAATCCAAATTCAATCAAAAAACGCCCTGTGTCGCCATGGCCATGGTTTCCCTGGCATTTCCTCCATTCGTTGACCGCGCTTGCTTTGAGAGTTGATAGCTGCGGTAAAACCGCTGGGCTTGCTCATAGCTGCTGAAGGTTTGGGAAACCGTTTCACCGCCCGGTGTCTGAATTTCAACCGCATAGCGCACGGCGGGACTGGCGGCCGAGCCGCGCCCGGCCAGGAAGCAACCAACGCCGATCACCAGGCAGGCGGCCACAATCGAGGCCCGTTTAAGCCAGCGAAGAATGGAAAGGTCGCTGCTGGGTTCAATATGTCCGGCGGGGGCGAATTCCATTTCATAGCAATGTTCCAATACCCGCCGCGCCAAAACGGCTGCTTCCGTCGGCGTTGGCGCGTAGCCAGCCATCGCGGCCCGGGACAGGCGCTGCTGGTGGACAAGCCGATCGAGTGCGGCTCGCCCTTGGTCGTCTTGTGCCAGCATCGCCTCTACATCCGCTTTCTGTGCGGACGAAAGTTCGCCATCCAGATAAGCTTCAAGAAGTTCGTTCGTTAACTTTTTCATATGTCACCTCATGTCCTTTTAACTCTCATTGCATCTCTGACAAAGCGGGGCTGCCAGGCTCCGGTGTTCAACCGTTTTCAGCTGAATCCGTGACGCGATCCCGCAGACCATCGGCCAGTCGTACCCTGGCCCGATGCAGCCACGTTTTTACCTGGGCCTCGGTCGCTTCCAGTGCCTCGGCGATTTCGCGATAGCCCATCTGCTGTTGTTCGCGCAACGTCAGAGCTTCTCGCCAGGCGTCCGGAAGCGTTTCAATTAACCTCCGGAGTTTTTGAGTTGTCTCGGCCGTGCTGTAGGCTTCCGAAGGGTCGTTGTCCGATCCAAGGCTATCGTAAATGGCCGGGTCGGCATCCAGCGATTGTCCAACCCTTCGGCGCCGACAACTAATCACAGTCCTGGCGACCGCCTTGGCCATCAGCGACCAGCCACCATTTGACCAGTCATAACTGTCGCGAAGGCGAAAAAGTTTGAGCAGCGAATCCTGCACAAGATCTTCCGCCTGCTTCGCATCGCGCGATTGTGCACCCATCATGGACCTGGCCAAGGCCACCAAACGACCCATGTTGGCATTCACAGCCTCTTCAAACGCCTGATTAACGGAATTTGGTTCTGGCATTTGACCTTCCGGCTTCAATTATGAACACGCTTAAAAAAGCGGTTTGTTACAGATTCGGCCACACTTTTTCCATGTCCGATAACCGCTTTTGGCAATCTTTTGATTCCGGTTGCATACCGGGCGTTATGTTCTTGCATGTCCGCAGGCATCCATCGGCGGACACCCGTCCCCGCTGCAAGCAATTTTTCCTGCAACATAATGGCCGCACGATCTACGCCTGCCGGGACACCGCTTCGGTCGGGATTCTGTTCGGTTTTCCGTCACCAGTCGCACCTGCCCAATTTTTCAGGGCCGATCGGCGAATCGCCGAAGATTATAAGTTTATATCTTAAAAATTTCGACCTGTCCGCCTCAGTGGTTTTTTTCACGCAAATATGGGCTATCGGGCGGCATAATTTGTAAAAGCGATAAATTTATTGTTATCGTACCATTGTGCCGAAAGGCTTAGAGGCGGAAAAGGTTTGCATTGCCCGTTTAACGGAATGTATACTCTGATTCGGGTCGGCAGAGTTTAGTTGCCACGTTGCATTCCAGCAATGCATTCCGAAATGTATTCGGCCGCTCGCAAGAGAGATTTGCGCAAAACGTAAGACTGGTTGTATTCAGTCAAAGCGAGTATCAGGCTAATTATGATCGCATCCGCAGTGACATCCAGCCCCACATTCACTTCAACGCTGATGCCGTACATGCAGATATTCTATGTTTCCTTTCTGGCCACACTGGCCCTTACGCCACTGATGCGCAAGCTGGCGCTCAAGCATGGGGTAGTGGACGAGCCGGACGGGCAGCGTAAAATTCACACCAAACGCGTCGCTTATCTGGGCGGAGTGGCGATATTCATTGGCTGGCTGCTGGGGGTTCTGGCCTCAATTACCGTGACCCCCTTCCATGCGGGCGGTAATGGATTTGCCGAGGTCCAGGTGCCTCCGGGCATTCTGCTGGGTGCCGGTATTGTGATGATTTGCGGGCTTATTGACGACGTCTACAGTCTTTCGCCGCGCATCAAACTTTTTGGTCAGTTGCTGGCGGCGGCGTGCCTCTATTTTTTAAATTTGACCCGCACTGACAACATCGGTGCCCGCGTGGATCTGGCCAACATGTTTGTGTATCCGCTGGAACGCCACCATCTGATTGGTCTGGTTCAATTGACCGCACCCCATGTATATCTGACGCTGGCCAGCATGTTCAGCGCGATATTCTGTGTGTTTATTGTCATGGCCACGAGCAACGCGATGAACCTGCTTGACGGCATGGATGGCCTGTGCGGCGGTGTGGCGGGAATTATGGCCATTGGTTATCTGGTTTTGTCGGTTTACCTGTCTGCGGCAAATCTGACGCAACCCGGTGTTTCGTCACTTAATCCGGCCCGCATCGCGCTGAGTCTGGCGCTTCTTGGGGCGGTCCTGGGCTTCCTTCCGTATAACTTTAATCCCGCGACGATTTTTATGGGTGATACAGGCAGCATGTTCCTGGGCTTTATCTGCGGCGCTATGATTGTTCTTTTCGGAAACGATGGAATTTTCCGCTGGTTTCTGGCCTCTGTGGTAATCTTCGGGCTTCCGCTGCTTGATACACTGCTTGCTGTTGTGCGCCGAAAAATCAATCGAAAGCCGATCTTTTCACCGGATTCCGGTCACTTCCATCATTTTCTGCTGAAGCGCGGATTGTCGGTGCCGCGCGCGGCACTTGTAAGCTATATCCTGGCGGCCATGTTTGTAAGCTTCGCACTGGTGATTGTCATTATTCCCACCACCCTGGCCCTGGGTATGTACCTGGTCCTTTTCGGCTGGCTGGTGGTGGCAGCGTTCAAAATGGGCATGATTAACCAGCAGGGAAGCGTGCCACTTCAGGCGGCATCCACGGCATTCGTCATTTCCAGCCAACCGGGTGACAAAATTATTCCGTTTCCCGATACATCAGCCGGCCAGTTGGAAAATCCCGTACCCATTCCGCCGCACGTGATCGCGGCAGACCCATTAACCAAGGCCTCCGAGTCCGCTTCGCGGGATGGCCCCCATCACCCTCTGGCACCGCGCGTGGCCGGTTCCTGACATCAGGCGGGCGTCCGGAGAATCGTTCAATCCGCCATACTTCGCGGCTGAATATTCAGTTGAACACAAAGTGCATTCCGCAGGCCGCGGTTTATTTTCCGATACAAAACTGCCCGAAAATTCTTCCAAGAATGTCATCACTGCCAATCGTGCCGGAAATTGTTCCCATTTCGTTTAATGCAGCGCGCAAGTCGCCGGCAGTTAGATCCACGTCTGTTTCCCATTGGTCCCGCCGCACCAGATTTGCAGCTCGCCCCAAATGTTCGAGGGTACGGCCTAACGCGGTTCGATGGCGGTGGTTAAGCAAAATACTTTCGGCCGCCACCGGGGATTGCTGATAACATTTGCTTCCCACCAGTTTCAACAAGTCGGCGGTTCCCTGACCGGTCAGGGCGGAAACTCGCAAAACCTGCGGCTGGTCCAGTTCTGGCGGTGCGGGTGTGCGGCACAGGTCCGCTTTGTTTTGCACCAACAGCCATGGCACACCCGCCGGCGCGCGAACTCGGCCAAGCAACTGCTCCGCAGAAGTGCCGGCATTTTCCGGATCCAGAATCAGCACCAGCAGATCGGCTCGCTGAATGGCCTTGTGGCGGAATTCATCCATCTGGGGGTAAAGGTCGTGCCCCGAATTTTCCAGGCCGGGCGTATCGACTATGCGAACGGATCCGAAGGGCGTCGCCACGGTTACAGAAATGGAATCTCGTGTGGTGCCCGCCTGGCTTGAAACGATGGCGCGGTTGCGACCACTTAAGCGATTGATAAGTGAGCTTTTGCCGACATTTGCCGGTCCGATCAGGAAGGCCGTCGGCAGTGTCTCCTGTGTTTCCCACTGCGCCGCATGATTCAACAGGTTTGTGATATTTGCTTCCAGTTCGGATATTCCCGCCTGAAGCTTTGGTCCGGAAATGAATGACACGCCCGGTTCATCACTAAAATCAATGCCCGCCTCCACCATTGCCAGCAAATCTGCAAGTGCATCGGTCTGCCGCCGGGTCCATTCATGCAGCAGGCCGCAGCGCAAGCTTTGTGCGGCCAGCAGTTGCCGGTCGTTGGTGGCGGCAATCGCGGCGGCTATTCCTTCCGCCTCGGTCAGATCGCATTTTCCATTCAGGTAGGCGCGAGCAGAAAACTCTCCTGGTCCGGCGCTGCGAGCGCCGGCGGAAATGAATTGTGCCAGTACACGCTGCAGCAATGGCACCGCGCCGGGCAAATGCAGTTCCACCGCATCCTGACCTGTAAAACTGGCCGGTGCGCGGAAGAAAATCGCCCCCGCCGCCACCTGCGGATTGCGTAACGTTACGTTTATCCATCGCCGGGCAGTCGGACTTTGTATAGGAACAAGAATGGATTCCGCTAAATCCCATGAAAGCGGGCCGGAAAGGCGAATAATGCCCCGCCGCGCCGCCCCGGGCGGTGAACTGATGGCGGCAATGGTGTCGGTCGTCAACATACTTCCATGGGGATGGTAAATACAT